>DODG01000376.1 GCA_003509065.1 Acidobacteriota bacterium | reverse complement strand
GGGGTGATACCTGCGCCGACCGCGCCCATATGGGCATCGAAGGCCCCCACAGCCACTGGAATCCCTTTCGGTAAACCGACTTGGTTGGCTAAGCTCGCACTTAAGCCACCCGCCTTATGGTCCGACGGTACCGCTCGCTTCGCGTAGCGTCGTCGAAGTGACGCTAGTGCAGGATCCAAGGATCTCAAAAAGGACTCGCTGGGTAGGCCACCCCAGCTTTCGCTGTACATTGCCTTATGACCGGCCGCGCAGATGCCACGACTTAGTGTTAAGGGATTTGTATGTCCCGTAATGAAAGCTGGAACAAAATCTGCCAGTTCGACCCAGGCATAAGCTGCGTTAAAAATCTTTGGTGAGGTCCGTTTGCAATGAAGAATTTTCGACCAGTACCATTCACTTGAATAAGTTCCTCCACATTTGGTCAAGTACTGGTCTGGATGACCTGCAGCTTTTTCGGTAATTTCAGCCGCTTCAGCGTGCCCCGTGTGGTCTTTCCAAAGCCAGGCCTGTGCTGCGAGGTGTTTACCAAACCTTTCCTGTAAGGCGAGCGGCATTCCATCACGATCTACTGGGATTGGGGTCGAACCAGTCGAGTCAATACCAATGCCGACAACACGGTCGGAACGAAAGCCCTTCTTTCGTCTTGCGGCTTTCACGGCTTGGCTCACTGACCGAGCGAACCCCTTGATGTAGTCATTTGGATTCTGCCGTGCAACGTTCGGATCTTTTGGATCTTGCAGGACACCAGCTACACCACTAGGGTACTGGTAAACAGCGGTTGCCACCTCTGCACCATTAGCAACGTCTACAATCAACGCTCGGACACTGTTGGTCCCGTAGTCGACGCCGATTGCAAACCGCCGACCCGAATCAATTGTCACGGTACCCCATAGCTTGCAAACTTTTCTCCCCTAAATTCCTTCTGTATCACCGAATTGAGATGCCAGTGTATCGGACTTAGAGAGAAAGGTAGCACTAGTGGAAAACCTTCGCATAAAATAATGCCATCATACGAGAAGTCAACGCGTCGAATAACGGAGAGGAGTTCAGAGTCGCAATGGATTTTCGTTGTGTATGGGTTTATTTCCTTGGGACAGTGGTGTGGCTGAGCGTGGCGGCATGCAATCCCTCGAATCAGTTTCCGGCGGACGGCGGAGTGATTGTGTCCGATGCAAGGCCGCCAGCGGCTCGCCCTTTTCGGCTCCAAGACGTGCGCTTGCTCACTAGTGAGTTTCGCAGTGCGATGGAGTTAAGCCAAGAGTATTTACTCTCTCTCGATCAACCGAGACTATTACATACATTCCGCATTAATGCCGGTTTACCTTCGTCGGTTGATCCCTTGGGTGGATGGGAAGCGCCGGATGTCGAGTTACGTGGCCACACCATGGGCCATTATTTGACAGCGAACGCCTTGATGTTCGCCAGCACAGGTGATGAGCGATTCAAGCAACGCGCTAATGAAATGGTCGAGCATTTGGTTGAGATTCAACAGGCATTAGAGACACAAGGATTTAATGCAGGGTATCTGTCTGCGTTTCCCGAGGAGTTATTTGACCGAGTGGAGCAGCGTGAGCGTGTGTGGGCACCGTATTACACAATCCACAAGATCATGACTGGGCTGCTTGACGTCTATCAACTCGTTGAGAACCCGCAAGCATTAAAGGTGGTTACTCGAATGGCTGACTGGGTCAAAGGTCGTGTCGACCGTCTAAGTCTTGAGCAGCAGCAACGCGCACTCGACACCGAGTTTGGCGGCATGAATGACCTATTGGCGAATCTGTATGCTGTCACAGGGAATAACGACTACCTTGATTTGGCACGGGCGTTTGAACATCGCGCCATACTTGATCCACTTGCGGTTGGAGAGGATGCCCTGAATGGATTGCACGGCAACACTCAGATACCAAAGATTATCGGCACTGCTCGTCAGTACGAACTGACTGGAGAACAACGGTATCGTGACATTGCCACATTTTTTTGGGATCGCGTGGCGAACTACAGATCGTACGTCATTGGCGGTAACACCTATGACGAACGGTTCTTTCCAGTTGACACATTTTCACAGCAACTTGGTACTGTCAGCGCTGAGACGTGTAATACGTACAACATGTTGAAGTTAACACGTCATCTATTTGGATGGTCACCCTCGGCAGAGACTATGGATTTTTACGAGCGGGGTTTATTTAACCAAATCCTAGGGTCGCAGGACCCAAAAACTGGCATGGTCATGTACTACTGTCCCCTCCGACCTGGTTCGTTCAAGACCTATGCGACTCCAGACGAGTCCTTCTGGTGCTGCGTGGGAACTGGCCTAGAAAACCACGCGAAGTATGCGGATACTATCTATTTTTTTGATGACCAGTCGCTCTACGTGAACTTATTCATTGCCTCGGAGTTAACTTGGATGGACAAAGGATTGGTTGTCACACAGGAAACAACATTTCCTTACACAGAGTCCACACGTTTGACACTAGAAACAGAGGAACCACTGGAGTTGACGCTCAAGATTCGATATCCCGGTTGGGCAATGGATGGGATGGAAGTGATGATTAATGGTGAGCCGGAGTTGATAGAGGCAACTGCAGGTTCCTATGTGTCAGTACAACGGATCTGGAACTCAGGCGACATTGTGGAAGTTGATTTACCGATGAGCTTACGGACTGAGACGATGCCAGATGATCCCAATACGGTCGCTTTGTTGTACGGGCCTCTCGTGCTCGGCGGTGACCTTGGGCGTGCTGGATTAGACGAAGCGACGCGTTATGGACGCAGCGCGCCGCGGCTGAGCCGCATCGCGCCGGTTGAAGATGTCGGGCTTGTAGGCGACCTCCAGTCAATACTGGATGGCATTGAACCTATTGATGGGGAGCCGCTCCATTTCCAGATCGTGAACGGTAGTCGACCACGAAACTTGCGCCTGTCTCCTTTCTATACAATGTTTGACGCTCGGTACACAGTCTATTTTAAGCGGTACAGCCAGGTTGAGTGGACGGAACACGAAGCTAACCTCGCTGCAATGGATGCTCGTCGTCTGGAGATTGGAGAACAGACGGTCGATTCGGTCGATGTCAGTCAAATGAACAGTGAAGCCGCCCACGGTCTTAAGGGTGCAGCAACCACGATTGAAGGCGAGTTTGAGAGTTTACCGTCACGGCAAGCGGCGACTGGTGGTTGGTTCAGCTACGATTTACTGGCAGATCCCGACGTGCCGTTGACACTGATGTGCACCTATCGGGGTAGTGGTGGATTGCTCCGTAGCTTCAATATACTTATAGATGGTGAACATGTGGCGACTGAAACACTGGAGTATCATCCAAGTGAATTTCTCGACCGCGCGTACTCACTTCCGCTCTCTGTAACTCAGGGAAAAACAAAAATCACTGTTAGGTTCGAGGCTCGTGAGGAAGCTATAGCGGGCAGTCTTTTCGATTTGCGTCTCGTGCGAGGCCTGCAGAATGCGCAATAATTATTACGATCCTTTAACCAAAAGAATCGAGCGCTACAAAGAATTCTTGCAAGCTCCAAGGGGCTAGGTTCTGTCATATCAAAGAGGCTTGTTTAGAATCCGAACGCCTCCACCTGTCGCAGGTGACCGCTTCACAGGAAATCGCAAACGGTCTTTCTGAAGTTTTTCCCAAACATGTTTTAATTCAGGAATTAAACACAGCTTTTCGGATGCTGGTGTTGGCTGACGGTCTTGAGAAACGAGGCTATACAGCATCACAAATTGAAAAAATACTGGGAGGAAATTTCCTGCGAGTGTTTCGAGAAATTGTAGGTTCTTAAGTGTTATTGAAGTTAAAGTAATTACTTACCTTTTCGACCACCAGTGCCGTGCTCGTTGGAAACAAGGGCTTGAAAGGACGATTAGATGAACAGACGTTGTGTTCTTGGATTTTTGGGTACCGTTTTATTTACCTTCTGTCTAGCGACTGCAGAAGCTCAGGTTCGCGATTTGGGTGGCGAACTGGTCCCCGAGCGAACAGCTTCTGGTG
>DODG01000311.1 GCA_003509065.1 Acidobacteriota bacterium | reverse complement strand
AATCTGGTTGAAGTCGGAGCTGGTAACGCTCGTCTCGCTCATGACATCCTCGATGCTGCGGCCACAATGGAGTCTGGATTTTACGATTCCATTCGATTGCACCTTATTGAGCGGAGTTCTCAAGCACGCGCTAAACACGAAGAGAACCTGGGTCAACATGCAAGAAAATTGGTGACAAGTAGTGATACGTTGCCAAATGTTTCTCAAGGCGTCATCTTTGCTAATGAACTGCTCGACGCCTTCCCCACCCATCGCATCACCATGACTTTTAAAGGACTGAGAGAAACATACATCGACGTCGAGAACGGCAAGCTAATTGAACGCCTCGGTCCGCTATCGACCCCAGCCCTAGACGATTACTTCCAACGTCTGGGAACGCAGTTGCCATTGCATGGACAAGCCGAAGTAAATTTACATGCTCTTGATTGGATCCGGAATGCGTCATCACGCCTAGAGCATGGATTTATCATTCTCATCGATTACGGTAAGTTAGCCCAGGAATTGTTTGCCACCGAAAGTGTTAACGGTACTTTTACTGCACAACAGCAACATCTCACCATCCAACCGGCCGCGTCTAAAAATGAAAGTTCCGCATCTCAATTCGACTGGCTCAATGAACCTGGCGAATGGGATCTGACAAGCCATATTGATTTGACGTCGATCAGAACCGCCGCCGAAGAGACAGATCTAAGCACACTTGGAGTACTCGATCAGACCTATTTTCTTCTCGGTCTTGGTGCGGTAGAACATCTGCGACAAGAAGTCGATGAAAGAGTAGGTCTCAAGCGTCGTCTTGCCGCTCGTACCCTTCTAATGCCGGGTGGACTGGGCAGCACACACAAAGTTCTACTCTTCGGTAAGCAGGTTGGCTCACCCCCGCTCCAAGGATGCTCCTATCAAACACGACTGACTTAATTTACCAAAATGTTGGATGAACCGTTTTTATGGATCAACCCTACCAAACGTTCTAACTAGTTCATCCTGCGACTAGTGAGGTAGCGTGGCAGACGCCGACCAATCTCGCTATAATTCAAGAGTCTAGAATCAACCACACAAGAACTGTGTCTACGTCACTCGAACGCGAGATCAAGTTGCGTTTTGCGTCACCAATCGAAGCCAAGTCAGTAATCCTGTCAATTGGCGCGACACCTGTACGGCCGCGTCGATTACAACGTGATCACGTCCTAGATACATCGAAACAGACATTGCATCAAGATTGCTCGGTGTTGCGCGTTCGCATTGAACCACGTGAAAGCCGATTAACATTCAAGGGACCACCTCAATCATCTACCATGAAGCTTCGTGAAGAAATAGAGCTTACCGTGGAAGATGGCTCAGCCTTGCTGCGCGTACTCGAACGAGTGGGCTTTCATGTTGCATTTCGATACGAGAAGTATCGAGAAGAATTCAATTGGAAGGATGTAATAATTGCGCTAGATGAGACACCAATAGGAACATTTGTCGAATTAGAAGGAACAGAAAACAGTATCCATATGGCTGCTGACCGATTAGGCCGCACTCCTTCTGATTATGTCACTAAGTCGTACCATACTTTGTTCATCCAACATTGTGAGTCTAGCCATCTTGAAGATACTCATATGTTGTTCGGTAACCTACAGTGATTAATGTAACAGTGGATCATGCACTCATTTTGACGGCTGGTATTGGGACTCGACTACGCCCACTCACTTACGTCCGTGCCAAGCCAGCTGTCCCAGTTGCAGGCACGCCGTTTATTCGGCATGTACTGGCATGGTTAGCACACCAAGGGATACAAAACGTCTGCTTAAACTTACACTACCTTCCAGAAACTATCACCGCCGTTGTCGGAGACGGACGCGATCTGGGAATGCACGTGCGATATCTCTGGGAACCAAAGATTCTTGGTTCAGCTGGCGGACCACGAGCGGCGCTTCCGTTGCTCGGTAGCGGAAGCTTTCTTATAGTGAATGGCGACACATTAACTAACGTTAATGTGCATGACCTAATGATGACCCATCGACAGCGACAAGCCAGCGTCACCCTAGCAGTCATGCCGAACCCAAACCCGCAACGTTACGGTGGAGTCGTGACGGACCACGATGGATGGGTTCAGCGCTTCGTTCCAGCAGGAGATCCGACACCGTCGTATCATTTCGTTGGTGTACAGATGGTAGAACCTGCCGTTTTTGAAACGCTACCAATTGGCGAACCAGCTTCTACTATCGGTGGGATCTATTCAACGCTGGCCTCAAAACACACTCGGGCTATTCAGGTTCATATGGTCACAGAACAATTTCTCGATATTGGCACTCCTAAAGATTATCTAGAGGTATCCCTTGCGTTAGCCGAGGACAAGGAATCACTACTGCATGGGGTTGGAACTAAGATCGGGAAGGACACACAAGTTATCCGAACTGTCCTTTGGGATAACGTACATGTCGGTGCTAGGTGTTCACTCGACTATTGTGTCGTTACCGATGGTGTGAGAGTGCCGGATGGTTCGAACTTTCGCAATGTCATCATTACAGGCAAGACAGAACGTCGCCAAGAACCGTTTGAGCAAAAGATTGGTAACCTACTCGTCACACCGCTTTCGCATAACGATACCGAAGCCAGTACTAAGTCATGATATTCGCGAAATCACCTCAAATTGACATACCGGATTGGCACGAGCGAGTGCGCCAATTTCTTGATCGAAGTGACTTAGCCGCTGAATCAGACGACTTCGTCCCTTTGACCGGTGATGCTTCGAATCGACGGTATGTCCGAGTTTTTCCGAAGGCGACCAATTCCTTCGTTCTAGCTGTATACGAGCAGCGTTTTGAATATGAAACATTACCTTTTGTAACCGTTAGCAAACTCCTCCACCATCTCTCCGTGCCAGTTCCAGAGATTCTTGAACACGTAGAAGCACTCGGCATTCTAGCACTTGAAGACCTCGGTGACGTGACCCTGCAAGCGCATGTGGGTACAGGTCCCGCAACGGATCATGAAGCACTCTATGGTGAAGCAATCGATCATATAGTCACTTTGCAACAACATCGACCTTCGAAGCAAACGTCAACATTATTGCCGTTCACTGTGACATTTGATGCCAAGAAGTTTCTTTGGGAACTCAACTACTTTCTTAAGTACTTCGTTGGTGCTTATCGAGGGATCCACCTTCCTCCGGCCCACCATGAAATGATAAACCTTGAATTTATTAAGCTTTCTGAAGAGCTTGCCGAGGAACCTCGTATTCTATGCCATCGAGATTTTCACAGTCGCAACTTAATGCTTCATCAGAACCAACTCTATGTGATTGATTTCCAAGATGCCAGAATGGGTCCCGCGACCTATGATCTTAGTTCTCTGCTACGTGATTCGTACGTAGATATTGCAGAGGACACAGTCAATAGATTGATTGGACGTTACATAGAAAAAATGAAAATAAGGGAAGACCTGTCTGAATTTCGATGTAAATTCGATACGATGGCGTTGCAAAGAAACTTAAAAGCCCTTGGAACATTCGGCTATCAGACAGCGGCTCGACGTAATCCTGTCTATATTCAGTACATTCCACGCACCATACGTTACGTCCGAGACACGCTACTTCATTATTCGAAATTCTCTCGCCTTCATGATGTACTCTCCACCTATATGTCTGACCTAAAATAAAACCATGAACACCTATATCGAAAATTTGGCTCAGCACCAAGGGGAAACCGTACTCGTGCAGGGGTGGTTACATAACCGCCGTTCAAGTGGAAAGATTCATTTTCTGACGGTGCGTGATGGCTCAGGATTTATACAAGCAGTGATGTCAAAGTCTGTAGTAGGAGACGAAGCGTTCGAACGAGCTGACCATTTAGGCCAAGAAAGCTCCATAATCCTCAAAGGTTCGGTTAGAGCTGATCAGCGCGCACCTGGAGGTTACGAACTCGATGTGTCTAATTTAGAGGTCGTTGGAGAATCGCATGATTACCCAATCACTCCAAAAGAACACGG
>DODG01000309.1 GCA_003509065.1 Acidobacteriota bacterium | reverse complement strand
TAATTCTTGGGAATATACCGGCGATGGACATGCACTCGCGTACGAAGCTGGCGCAGATCTCATTGACATGGAATTCGTTCAGTTTCATCCAACTGGTATGGTCTGGCCACCAAGTGTGCGAGGGATTCTTGTTACTGAGGGTGTACGTGGTGAGGGTGGACTCCTAAAGAACAAGGACGGCCACCGGTTTATGTTCGATGATATTCCTGATCTTTATAAGCATCAGACTGCCGACAACGTCGAGGAGGGTTGGCGATATACCCAAGGTGATAAAGATGCGCGACGACCGCCAGAATTATTAACCCGCGATCACGTTGCACGATGTATTGTCCGGGAGATCAA
This sequence comes from Acidobacteriota bacterium, assembly GCA_003509065.1. The sequence goes on along the minus strand of DODG01000309.1, from coordinate 3,899 downwards.
GGAAGGTCGAGGTTCCGAACACGGTGGTGTCTATCTTGATATCGCTTGGATTAAAGAACGACTGTCGAACGGATCTGAACATATCAAGAAGAAACTACCAAGTATGTACCACCAATTTAAGCAACTTGCTGGAATCGACATCACTAAGGAGTCCATGGAGGTTGGTCCGACGACACACTATGTAATGGGTGGTGTTCGTGTTGATCCTGAGACTCAGATGTCCCGTGTGCCTGGATTGTTTGCAGCTGGAGAGTGCGCAGGCGGTCTGCATGGGGCAAACAGACTCGGCGGTAACTCCCTGTCGGATCTGCTGGTTTTTGGTAAACGTGCAGGCGAATCCGCAGCAGTGTTTGCGAAGGAGCACGATGTCGGGGTGGTTGACACTGACCAGATCGGCAAAGTTGCGGAACGGGCACTTCAGCCGTTTTCTCGTGACGGCGAAGGCCCTTACGCTATTCAGCAAGACCTTCAAGTCCTGATGCAAGGATTAGTTGGTATCGTGCGGCAGGATCCGGAAATGCAACGGGCCTTGGATGGACTTGTGCAGCTAAACGATCGAGCCAATCAGGTAAGTGTTGTTGGACATCGTGAATACAATAATGGTTGGCATACAGCGCTTGATCTGCGGAATTTGTTAACCGTGTCTGAGGCAGTGGCTCGAGCAGCGATTATGCGTCAAGAAAGCCGAGGAGCTCACTTCCGTGAAGATTACCTCGCCAAGGATGATGCATGGGGAAAACAAAACATCATCATTCGAAAAGCACCAGATGGCGTGATGCAAGTGGATTGCGAGCCAATCCCTCAGTTACGAACTGACCTAGTTCAGATTATTCAAGATAATAAGTAGGTTAAGGAGTTCGCGGAGAAAATATGAGCACAGCGACACTTAAGATCTGGCGTGGTAATAGAGACAGTGGTGCATTTCAGCAATATTCCACTGAGATTGATGAAGGCATGGTTGTGCTCGATGCCGTATTGGGAATTCAAGCAGAGCAGGCCCACGACTTGGCTGTTCGCTGGAACTGTAAAGCGGGGAAATGCGGGTCATGTTCAGCAGAGATCAATGGCAATCCCAGATTGATGTGTATGACACGGATGGACACAATTCCAATTGATCGCCCCATAACGGTTGAGCCGATGCAGGCGTTTCCGTTGATTAAGGACTTGGTAACGGATGTGTCTTGGAATTTTAAGGTAAAACAGGAGATTACCCCATTTACGCCGAAACCAGCAGATGGTGACGATGGTACCTGGCGGATGCAGCAGCGTGATGTCAACCGGGTCCAAGAATTCCGTAAGTGCATTGAGTGCTATCTATGTCAGGATGTCTGCCATGTTCTCCGAGACCATCGGAAGCACGACGAGTTTATAGGACCACGTTTTCTGGTCTACGCTGCTGCTCTTGAGATGCACCCGCTCGATATTGCCGATCGGGTCGATGAACTTTCCTCAACTGGTGGTATTGGCTACTGCAACATTACGAAATGTTGCACGAAAGTATGTCCTGAAGAGATCACTATCACTGACAATGCAATTATTCCGCTAAAGGAACGTGTCGTCGATAAGTTCTACGATCCACTGACTAAGTTGTTTAGGATTTTCCAGTAAGTTGAGTTTTCGTTAGATGTATCTTGAATTGCAGTGGGAACATGGCTGTCTATCCCCCCAAAGTAACCAACGAAGTGTTCGCACCGCGTCCAATCAACAAGTACGGCAAAAAGTTTATCAAGGCAGTTCACAGCAGTGGCGTAAATTCGAACCTTATCTCAATGGTGCATTTGATCAACTTGAGGGTAAAATTGAACAGTCACTGAAATAGTCACCTGTGTCGCCCAGACCCAGTGTGCTGACAGTCCATACAAAGCCATTCGCAGCCCGTGGGTCTGCCAACTCGCCAATGCTCCATCCTAAATCACTTGCCATTGATACGATCAATACGTTGGGCACACCCACTGCTAAGGTTCCAAATTAGGTCATTGAACTAAATCAGGGTATTTTTTATGGTATATACGGCGCAGTGCTATAAAATGCTTTTCACCTTCTATTTTGCTCCACTTAATAATCTTTCGACCGTAATCATTAGCTATAGCCTCTGGCATAATATTAAGCGCTCGTCCTGTATACATGGCCTTTAATTGAATTTCACATGCGCGATCCAAGAAATAGAGATCGTCAAAAGCATCCCATAAATAGGGCCTAGAGACGATGACACCATGGTTGGCGCACATCAATACATCCTTAGTTTTCAAACTGTCAACGATAGTGTCACCAATAGCGGGATCATCGGGATCGCCATATACGTCAAGATAGGCCATACGTTCTGCAAAGCGCAGTGCATGTTGGCTGGACATAGTTACAGTCTGATCTTTTAGCAACGTCAGTGCGGTTATGTTTGGTTGATGTGAATGCAAAATAGCTCTGGCACGCGGGACCTCTTGATGAATTGCCCCATGAATATTCAAATTGCTTGGTTCAATTTCGCCAACCCCTGAAATCACATTCCCGTCAAAATCTGCTACTAAAAAGTCTGAACTTTTGGCTTCTGACCAATGTAGGCCATATGGGAGAGCCAGAAAATGCTCGTCATTATCGGGCAACATTGCTGTTAAATGGTTCACAACACCTTCATTCCAATTATGTTCCGCCATATAGCGGTGAATAAGGGCTAGATCAAATCGCAACTGATTTTCAGCCGATAAATCGTCAAACATGTTTTAAATATCCATCATTTTTCATACAACAACTCAATAATTTTTTTAATATATTCAATCACGACCGCTTGATAGGCAGGGTCGTCAACTAGATTCTGATATTACTTGGGATCCTATTGAAGATCAAAGAGTAACGGTGACCAGCACCTCAATATTAGGCTTCCTGAAATCCATTTGATAGTTTGTCTGGAGATTTAGCCATTTGATCTAATGATAGACATTCTAGTAGGCATTTTAGTCCTTTGACAGTGAACTAAGAGTGTGAGAATGTCATTGAATGCGGTATGTCTAACAGCTATTACATCCTTGATAAGGCACCAATATACGCTATTGAGCGGAGTGGCTCTCTATCCGCACCTAGAGATTTTCATAATGACATCATCTATTAATACATCCATGGGTCGCGATCGTTTTCCCATGTTTCGGCTTCCTCTTCATCCCAGTGTCGACGCTGGGCTTTCCTCTTCTGGCGATGTCGCCAGATGGCGATAAGCGCAAGTAATGTTACAACCGACCAAAGAGTCGATGGGCTTGAGACAAATCCAACCCATAATTCCCAAGCCGCTGGCCGTTGCCAATAAACGGTTTCAGTATGCTGTGCCAACGAATCTGCTGTAGCGAAGAGACTAAGCACATCACCTCTCGAAAACCTTCGCAATTTCGTCTCGGTCTGGAGGAATCAGAGGTAACGTAGCACCACCACTCTCGATTTGCATTCCATCATTGACGGGCACAACTTCTGCAATTTCTTTGACTGGAATTCCCTCCCTCTCCAGAGCTGCTACGACTTTTTCTACCGTTTTGGCTGATGCACCTATTAATAAAGCACCCGACGCAATTAAACGCAGTGGATCAATTTGCAAGCAGTGACATATCGCACGTGTTTCGGGAAAGATTGGCACCCGATCAGCGAAGACTCGTAACCCTTTACCAGAAGCTACGGCCAATTCGTGCAAACCAGCGACCAAGCCACCCTCTGTTGGATCGTGCATGCTGTGAATATCACCGCTACTAGTAGCTATTCGTGCCGCTTTCACAACACTGATTCCGGGATTGAAAAGAAATTGTTCAGCTTGATCGATTTGATCTGCTGACAGGTGGTTTTGTAGCAACTCACGTTTTTCCCGAGCTAGCAGAGCCGTTCCTTCGATAGCAAGGCCTTGCGTAAGAAGAATCTTGTCGCCTACT
>DODG01000242.1:5567-6695 GCA_003509065.1 Acidobacteriota bacterium | reverse complement strand
CATTCGGGTATGGATCAGGATCAGGCCACCATGACAAACCGGGTGATCGGTGCGATGCAAAGTCCACATGTTGATGTGATATGTCATTTGACAGCAAGACTTCTTGAGCGTCGTGCGCCGGTTATGATGGACATTGAAGCCATATTTGAAGCAGCTGTTTTGACTGGGACCGTGTTGGAAATCAACTGCTCGCCTGACCGACTTGACTTGAAGGCGGATCACGTGCGTCGAGCGGCGCAACTCGGTGTAATATTTGCGATAAGTACTGATTCGCATCGGACGCATCAATTTGATAATTTGCGGTTTGGTGTTCAAACGGCTATTCGAGGTTGGGTTGAGAAAAAGCATGTATTGAATGCTCTGACATTTGACGAATTGCGATGTTTTCTAAACTTGCCGAAACCAGATAGATATAGATTTATTAAATCCCGTGCTTAGCAACGAACAAAAGAAGTTCACTTATGAGGCTACGGCGCGTAAGTCTTGCGCTATCATCTCTCGCTTGAAATCACAGATTGATGAAAATGGCAAAAACTGGAAGTTGTCCGTTTTAGAAACTATCGCTGAATGGCCTCTCGCTACGGAGACCGTTGCGGGCAGAGATATCGACTATCTCATTGCTGGAGAAGCATTTGACTGGCGGCTTCTTGCCCAGCGGCTGCTAGATGAGTGTAGTTCTACTATTGAGGATGAGGCTTGGTGGGAATGGCTATACGATCCAGCCCTTTTCGCCGGTTTTGCAGAACCAGAATTTATGCGAGCGGTCGGGGTTGATAAATTCAGAGCGCACCTTTCGTATTTTTACGGAGTAACTGTTGAGCAATCACTGTTGGTATCTGTGGAAGAGGAGATAATACATATCCGGGTGGCCAGTGGGCGGGAGTTAAGTGACAGGTCTTTGGAACGGGCCCATGAACTGCTCTACGGTAATACCCGTGATCAACTTTGGGAGGTTTTCAGGCTTGAAGCCGGGGTAGAACCTGCACGTTCAGGTTCACGGCACAAAGGCGAACATTCACTTGCTTCGGAGGATGCCTTTACCTATTGGTTGTTCAAGCTGAGGATGGAGCGATCAGACCCCGCGAAAATTGCCAGTGATACACGAAAGGGCCTAGCTAAACTGGAGCG
>DODG01000242.1:2559-5183 GCA_003509065.1 Acidobacteriota bacterium | reverse complement strand
CTGCAGCGTCGCTTGAGCAGACGGCGAGGGCAAAAGAAGTTTTCCTGATTGCAATTGAGTAACCTTCGAGCTAGGCTAGAGTCGATATAGAACTAGCTTTGATGAGAAGTAGTAGCGGGAACACAGGTTATTAGAGATCCGGCGGCTGGTGAAAACCGGAACCTATACGTTCGTGAAGTCGTCTCTGAGCTGGCAATCTGAAATTATCTATTCTATCTAGGATTGCCCGGTAGTTCCGTTATAACTCGTCGAGAGGTTCACTGTTCGTTTAACTCGGATAGCGGGCAACAAAGGTGGTACCGCGGGTAACCCGTCCTTTGATGAGGCATTTTTGGCTTCTGAAAAGGGTGGGTTTTTTTGTTGTCTAGAATTCTAATTTCCATGTCTTTGGAACATCGAAAATTGAAAGACCATTTCGGTCAATTTAGGAATGCGTAAGTGAAATCGATACAGTTTGGTGATACTCCGAAGCGATTTGATATAAACGAGCGAGAGGCATTCTGGCGCCAACGCTGGAATCAACTTGGGATTGAGAAGCGTGACCATGGTGTTTCTCGCGAGAAATCCTTTGTGATTGATTCTCCTCCACCAACTGTAAGTGGTTCTCTGCATGTTGGTCATGTTTTTTCTTATACCCACCAGGATCTTCTGGCACGTTACAAGAGAATGACTGGCTGGAATGTCGTTTATCCAATGGGCTGGGACGACAATGGCTTACCTACTGAGCGTCGGGTTCAGAACTATTTTGGAGTGCGCGCCGAACCGAATGTTCCTTACGTAGAAAATCTTGATGTTGACGTCAAAAGAGCAGAGTTGGGATTGAAGAAAAATCAGCAACTTGTAGTTAGTCGTCAAAATTTCATTGAGATGTGCCACGTGATTACCGAGATGGATGAGGTGGCGTTTAAGGATACCTTTCAACGGCTTGGGTATTCGATTGATTGGGTCGATGAATATGCCACGATTGATGACAAGAGTCGCCGTATTGCACAAAGAAGTTTTCTGGATCTTCACACCAAGGGACATGTTTACCAATTGGAATCACCGACGATGTGGGACGTCGATTTCCAAACAGCCGTGGCTCAAGCTGAAGTAGAGGATCGTGAGAAAAATGGTGCTTATCATGATATTGAATTTGGGGTTCTCGACGATGGTGCCGGAATAGAAAGTTTTGTTGTATCTACAACCCGTCCGGAACTTTTGGCCGCATGTGTTGGTGTGACAGCTCACCCAGATGACGAGCGCTATAAAAGTCTTTTTGGTAAATATGCTCTGACACCGGGTTTCTTTTCCAAAATACCCATATTCCCAAGTACCGAAGCAGACCCAGAAAAAGGTACCGGGATACTGATGGTTTGTACTTTTGGAGATCAGACAGACGTAATGTGGTGGCGTGAGCAGGGTCTTGAACTTCGCCAGATAATGGGACGCAATGGACGTATCTTGGAGCGATCATTTGGTGGAGATGATGGATGGTTTAGTCTCAATCCTGTTCTGGCGAACACAAACTATCAGAAGATTGTAGGAAAACGCGCTCCGTCCGCTAAGTCGATTGTTGTCGATCTTATGCGCGATCCTGAAAATTCAGCTATTGGAAAAAGGTCGCCGTTACAGGGTGAGCCCGAGCAGATACAGCATCCTGTACGTTACTACGAAAAGGGCGACAGCCCACTTGAATATCTCACGACTCGCCAGTGGTTTGTTAGTTTGCTTGATAAGACAGACCAGTTGATTGAAATGGGCAATAGGATCAACTGGCATCCGGAATTCATGCGGAAACGATTTGAAAACTGGACAGAGAATCTGAACGTTGACTGGTGTATCTCTAGGCAGAGGTATTTTGGTGTGCCTATTCCAGTTTGGTATCCATTGGATTCCAATGCCGAGCCTCTCTACGATGATGTAATTGTAGCGAGAGAGAGCATGCTGCCTGTCGATCCGGAGTCAACACCTCCACCTGGATACAGTGAAGGACAGCGTGGTCATCCCGGAGGTTTTGTCGGCGAATCTGATATTTTTGACACGTGGTTCACATCATCGCTATCCCCGCAAATGGTGGCTCGCTGGGGCGAGGAAGGCGATCAGATGAATTCTCTTTTTCCGGCTGATATACGTCCACAAAGCCACGAAATCATCCGTACTTGGGCGTTTTACACCATTGCTAAAGCGTTGTTGCATCAAGAGTCCGTACCTTGGAGGAATGTGATTATTTCCGGTTGGGTATTAGATCCTGATCGGAAAAAGATGTCAAAGTCGAAAGGCAACGTTGTAACTCCCGTCGAAACCCTTGATCGTTTTGGTGCAGATGCTGTCAGATATTGGTCAGCTTCATTCAGGTTGGGCTCGGATGCGACCCATGATGAGTCAATCTTCAAAATTGGTGGCAAGTTAGTCACGAAGATTTACAACGCTGGAAAGTTTGTGCTAGCTCAGACCGCTGATGAAGGGCCGATCGTAAACGAGCTCGATCGTGCTTTTATTGCTGAGCTTAAAGAGCTTGTAGTAGTTGCGACTCAGGCTTTTGAGCGATTCGAGTTTTCAATAGCCCTGCAGGAGACGGAAAAGTTTTTTTGGGGAGCCTTCACGGATAATTACATTGAATTGATCAAACGTCGATCACGTTC
>DODG01000242.1:0-2181 GCA_003509065.1 Acidobacteriota bacterium | reverse complement strand
TTGAACGTTGTGCTAAGGCTGTTTGCTCCAGTTGTTCCCACTATCACAGATGAAGTTTGGAGTTGGGTGTTTGCTGAGGAAACAGGCGACTCGTCGATTCATCTAACTACTTGGCCTGCTGTGGCTGAACTGGATGCGATTTCAGTGCCGGATGTGAATGGGTCTTTTTCTGCCGCATGCGATGCGATATCTGCAATTCGAAAGGCGAAAAGTGAAAGTGGTATGAGTTTGAATCGAGAGTTGTCAGTTCTTAATCTGGAAACCGACGAAGTTGGGCAGCAGGACCTTACGCTTGTGATTAAGGATGTTGCTGCTGCGGGCGGTGCTGATGATATTAGCTTTGTTCCCGGAACTCCGACGTCTGATTGGCGTTACACGGCTCATATAGAACCGTTGGAATAACCTCAAATCATGTAATTCGAAAGAGCGCACCGAACAACTAGAGTTATCTTGAAATCTAGTTGTCGTTTTTCCATTTATCCCATTTTTCTAGCGTGAAATCTTTTTCTACAAAAAATCGGTGAACAGCGGATTCTTTCATTCGAACTTCAGCGCACATTTTTGCCACATCTACAGCTATGTCTACCGGAACTTTAGTGGCGCCGTCAGCATCGCATACTAATATGTCTCCCGGAACGATTTTCAGGCTTGCGACCACCACTTCAATGTTCTGATCAATCATGTTGAACGGACCATGCCCTGGGACTCGTCCAGTGGCCCATAGTGGTAAACCGGCTTTTTTTATCCCAGGGACGTCTCGAGCGTTTCCATCGACAAGTGCCCCTACCGCACCAAGCGCCTTCATTTGATAAGCCATACCATCTCCTATTATGGCTCCCCTGCGAGAAGGTTTTTCTACGTCTTGTTGGACTACGACCACTGGCACATTTGCTTTGGCTATGGAGTCAAAATAGTCTATGCGGCTCGAATTGATTTCAATGGGCTCAGTCAATGGGGCCCAAGTGGAGGTAAGCGCGTACCCCACTGTGGGCTTGTCACCTGGTGAGACGTATTCTCGGATACTCGGGTCGGTGTAATCATCGTCTTCGTGAATGTATCCACGAACAAGGATTCCGGCGTTTTGAACCGTGGCTGAATCGTATTCGGCGAGGGTATCTAGTATCGATTGATTTACTGTTTTCATAATTTGAACAGGGTCTAAGCGGATTTATTACTCAATAGGCATAATATCGGACTCTACTGAAAGTGGATCGCCAGGGAAAAATTCTCGCCATGGTTCAAATTGCTCTACGAAAGTACGGCCTTCTTCCATCGATCCCAATCCTTTGACGGCACGTCCAGGATCGTATCCGGTTGTTTTGGCAAGGGCTTCGATACCGCGTTTGGTGTCACGAACTCCTCCAACAGAGAAAGTATCGCCTTCGTCGTTTTCAACTATTAGATCAATGCCTTTTTTCTTTTGCTTCCAGTACAGCCTCATATAGTCGCTCTCGATCAGATTGGTATTGAAGTATTTATTGCTCGTATTCTACGGTGAAGCACGCCATTATGGGCATCTCTGGATCTGTTGAAATTCACAGATACAGGAGATCCAGCGGATAGTAGTTGCGGGATCCAAGTTGAGAATATCCGAGATTAGACTGTTTTAGCAGTGCTGACTAATGTTTTGCAAGTAGAGGCAAGGCACGGTCGAGAATAGCGTGCCCGACGTCCAATTTGGTCATTAACGGATTTGATTGCGTGTTTCCTTCGGAATCTACGAAGGTTACCCGATTTGTGTCTGTTCCAAATCCGCTCCCAGGTTCACTTATATCATTTGCAACGACGAAGGCTGCTCCTTTGGGCGCCGTTTTCGCTTTCGCGTTTTCTTCGACATCGTTTGTCTCTGCAGCAAATGCAACTTTTATGAGTTTCCTACCCTGGGCAAGTGGCATAAAGTCTTCAACTTCGACAAGGTCAAGTGATGTTCCAGATTTACCCTGTTTTTTGATCTTTTGATCAGAAACGTGAGATGGCGTGAAGTCTGATATCGCTGCGGCCATTATCAACAGATCAGCTTCAGATGATGATGGCACGATTGCGTCGCGCATTTCTTCGACCGTTATGGCCTTCACTACCTCTACTCCTGAGGGCCGAGGCAACTCCGATGCTGTGACGAGAAGGACGTCTGCACCCCGATCGCGTGCTGCTTCAGCAATACGGTGTCCCATTTTTCCTGTA
>DODG01000245.1 GCA_003509065.1 Acidobacteriota bacterium | reverse complement strand
CTGTGTTGATTGACCTCTATTAATCAGTGCGTAGAATTTGAGATCATAATTAGATCTCCTCCATGCTCTCGAAGTAACTCAGGAGCGATGTTAATTGGTTAAGTACATAGCACGTCGCCTTGTGTATTCCGTAATAGTCCTGTTTGTTACTAGTATCGTCGTTTTCGGACTGTCCCGAGCTGCTGGAGATCCGCGACATATTTTTCTTACCGAGTACACCTCTCAGGCAGACTGGGATCTTTGGGGAGAGGAATATGGACTGGATAAACCATTCATAGTTCAGTACGGCATTTGGGCGGGAAACGCGTTACGAGGTGACTTTGGAACGTCACTCCGAGACCACGTGAACGCACGCCTTGTCATTCAGGAGCGGATTCCTGCGACACTTCAATTGACTGTGGGTTCCTTTCTTATCGCGATTGTTGTGGGGTTGCCTCTTGGTGTCATGTCAGCGATTAAACGAGGTACTATTTTGGATTACGTGGGGCGCAGCTGGGCGCTTCTTGGTCAGGCCCTGCCGCCCTATTGGCTTGGTGTCATGATGGTTTTGTTATTTGCTGTAATGCTTAATTGGTTACCGTCTGGCAGGAAGGGAGACTGGACTCATTTTGTGCTTCCTGCGGTGACTCTCGGATGGGGTGCTGCATCCGGAATGCTGCGTTTGACCCGTTCGGCGATGCTTGAGGTCCTTGACTCCGAATACATCAAAATGGCTCGGGCGAAAGGAGTTGGTAATAATTGGATTATTTGGAAACATGCACTAAGGAATGCGATTATTGCTCCTTTGACGTTTTCCGGATTGCTGCTTGGCGGGCTTATGACCGGTACGGTTATCACAGAAACGGTGTTTTCCTGGCCTGGTCTGGGTAGGCTCGCAGTGCAGGCGGTTTACAACAATGATTTTCCAGTTTTGACTGGGGTTGTACTTCTCGTCACAGTTATTTACCTGAGTGTAAATCTCCTGACAGATGTGCTTTACGCTATTGTCGACCCGCGTATCAGACTCAATTAGCGAGGTTGTATTACTCTGATTACTGAATCAACAACGACAGTAAACGATGAATCTATCGGTCGACTTAGATCAGGCTACCGGTGGTTTCGAAGGTATCCAGTTATACCTGTATTGATCATTGTAGTACTTCTGTTTTCTGCGATATTTGCTCAAAATCTGACTTCGCATGATCCTGAGCGGGCCGGCAGTCTTGACGATAACGAGACTGCCCCGATGTGGCAATCGACGGGTAGCTCGAAATTCATCCTCGGTACAGATCATCTTGGTCGTGACGTCCTCGCCCGCATCATATACGGGACAAGGATTTCCCTTCTTGTGGGAGTAATTGTTTTGGTCCTAAGCGGAGCAATGGGCACGATAATAGGGATCATATCGGGGTATTTTGGAGGGAATATAGATGAGGCGTTGATGCGCTTAGTTGATATCACTTTGGCTGTTCCATTTATTCTGGTTGCACTTGTGGTCGCGGTGATTCTTGGGAACTCTTTAAACATTGTCGTGGTCCTGCTAGTACTGTTTTTTTGGACAGGGTTCGCGCGTCAGATTCGAGCTGAAACACTACAACTGAAGACAACGGATTACGTTGCGTTTGCCAGATCCTCCGGTGCTTCTAATGTGAGGATTATGTACAAACATATTCTGCCTGGAGTATTTTCTACATTTTTGGTAATTGCAACGTTGACAGTTGGCACAGTAATTCTTACCGAGTCAATACTCACATTTCTCGGCGTTGGAGTTCCGGGCCCTACACCTACGTGGGGCGCTATGATCTCTGACGGCAGAAACTATCTTACGACCGGATGGTGGATGGCGTTTTTCCCTGGTATCGCCATATTGTTGACCGTGTTGGCGTTCAACTTTTTGGGCGACTGGTTGCGGGATGAACTCGATCCCAAATTACGTCAACTTACGCAATGAGCAACGTTGGTTGGTTTCAGATAAAGGTTTGATGATATGAGGCTGAAAGGCAAGGTTGCCCTTATCTCCGGCGCTGCTCGGGGCATTGGGGCTGCGACCGCTGCTCTGTTTGCTAGGGAAGGCTGTTGTGTGGTTTTGGGAGACGTGCGTAATGAGCTATGCAATGAAACAGCGGAGAGAATTCAAGGAAATGACGGTAATGCTATATGTGTGCCTTTAGATGTGACTGACCCAAAGCAATGGGAGAACGCGGTTGCGGCTACCCTAGATGCCCATGGGCGGATAGACGTGTTAGTTAACAACGCAGGCATACAGAGGAGTCGCAGTTCATTTGATGAGGTGACATTGGGTGATTGGGAAGACATTATGGCGGTGAATGCCACCGGAGTATTTTTGGGCGCAAAATCAGTTGTTGGACCAATGAAAACGCAGCGGGGCGGCTCGATTGTTAACATGTCTTCGATATCGGGTCTCGTGGGTATCTCTGCTAACGCGGCTTACGCTGGATCAAAAGGGGCTGTAAGGATCTTCACAAAGTATCTCGCCGTTCAGTTGGGTGAATATGGTATTCGAGCTAATTCGATACACCCAGGTGGAGTGGAGACGGATCTCACCGTTGCCACGATGTCAGATCCCGTTGCTCGAAAAAAGGCTGATGCGTCACATCCTATTGGCAGGGTAGGCCAGCCAGAAGATATCGCTTACGGCGCTCTTTACCTTGCTTCTGATGAATCATCGTGGGTCACCGGTTCAGAACTTGTGATCGACGGTGGCTTCACCGCTCGTTAGGGACACGATTTTAATCCATGCGGGGCTCGGAAAGCTCTATAGTTATACCGTCTGGGTCGCTGATGTATACACCTCGGACTTTTGGGGGTGGAAGTGTGGAAGGGATCCCGTAAAGGCTTATGCCATTGTCAACTAAACGCTCACAGAATACGTCTACATCACTCACTTCGAACGCAATATGCGCTGCCCCAACATTGTTTATGACGGGATCCAAAATTTCACCAGCACCTTCAACATACTGGATTAACTCCAGTTTGAAATCCGCACATTCCACCAAGGCCATCGATAATCGTGCACCGACGACACCTGTGAGCGCTTGTATTTCAGGACCTTTACGTTCCCATCGTCTAGTTAATGTGAGTCCGAGTTGATCAACGTAAAAGGCTATGGACTTTTCAATATTGCTTACAGTGAAACTGGTATGAGTGTAACTGTTAACCATGATTAACTCGCTTTTAGTTATGGAATTTGCCGAGGGTTTTTCTAGCTGAAAATCGCTTTAACTTCAGTTTGCCTATCTAGCTTTATGAGATCAGAATATCTTTCTGATGATTATTATGGCTAGCACTTGGATGTGCAGTGGTTTTGTTTACTAAGAAAACAGGTGGATTATCTACCATCTCTTGGAGTCCCATTACTTTTGATTAGGGCAGTATCACGTTATCCGTTTCTTACTGGTCTTGCCATTGTCCTCGGTGGCTTTTTTATTTTCGCAGCCTTTTTGATAATAAGTCGCGTCATTGTCGATCCTGATCACGTTGTTGTCACATCGTATAAGGCCGAAGGAAAGAAAGATGATGGCAAGGTTATATTGACGATTAACCGAGTCAGCTACCATCCAGCGACAAAGGTACGTGGGCTATTCACCCGTCAATCAAGTGCGACAGCAAGGCCTGAGTATGTTCAGGTGGACGGGACTATAGCGTTGAGCGCTGATTTTGGTGGGATGATGACATTGGTTGGCCCGGCTGTAATATCGGTTAATCCTGGAGTAAAGGTTGAACGCGAAATCCGCACTCGAGGAAACTCCTGCCTTTCTTCCGGTTGGCCTTCCATGGCATTGCAATTAAAAACTACGCCCAGTGATTTTACGGTTCGAATTCCAGTACGGGATGATCGTGATGCAAGCGTGCTTTTGCAGGCTGTTAGGAAGGGTCAAATGCCTGCCATTACCTTCAATGGTATTCACATGACGGTTCAAAATTGTGAACCTATCAATGTAATCCTGGCATCCAAACCATACGAGGTCACCGTAGATGCAATTAGCCTGGGTTCCGGCGTTTTAATGGATTTTTACCCGTACGGAATACCTAGATTTCGTGAGCCCGGCCACATTGAACGAGAATATTGGAAGGAATGGGCAAGAGGTTGGGTTCCTGGAGAATTCTGACCGATTAATTGAAATTCCACTAGCCACATTCAATAATCTGTATTTATATAGAGTGTGGGCTAGTGGAATTTAATGGTTGAGATTAAGTGATGTTTTATCCGACTACCCAGCCCAGTCACCGTACAGCGGGTACTGGCTGGCGATGACCTCTATGTATGCTGACTGATTAGACTCATTGGCAGCTAGAGCTCTCTCGAGAGCAGGAGCAACTTCTGATGGTTCGGTCACTTTTTCGGTTTTCCATCCGATTTCCTTTATTGCGGCGGTCATGTTTATCGCCTCCGGTCCGAGAACATCGTGCGTGAAAGGGTCGTGCCCTTCACCCCAGAACCCAGGACCATAGCCTGAGAAACCACCATTATTGATATGAACTATTGTTAGTCCTATTTGTTCACGGGTGAGTACTTCGAAATTACCCAGCATGTAGCTGAGCGCTGCATCTCCGATTACAGCTACACACTGTCGGTCGGGATGCGCTAATTTCGCCGCTGTTACTGCAGGGAAGCTAAATCCCAGCGACGAAACGTTACCCCATCCTAGAAATCCTCTTGGGATAAGTGTCTCGTAAACGGTGCTAAGTTGATCTCGTGTATTCCCGGATTCATGCGTAACAAATGAATTGTTTCGATCAAGAACCTTCATTAGATCACCGTATACACGATATGGATTTATCGGTTTAGCGTCTGAGGTAAACACTTCGTGATATTGAGCCATTGCCTGGTCTGTAGTTGACGCGATTTCCTTTTCTATTCGATCTCTTTGCTCATTGGAACCGTTCCCTAATTCCTCAACGAGAGATTGTAGAGTTGCCTTGGCGTCACCGATGACCGCATGGGTAGTCGGGTACATTCGGTTTATATCGTATTCGTCAATATTGCACTGGATAATCTTTTTGTTCGTCGCGTCTGGTATGCCGTGTCCGAACCGTCCTGGAGATATGCTTGCTCCAACAGCGAAAATGAGATCGGCATCATTCATGTATTTCAGGACATGATCCCCACGAACACCTACCGACAAGGGGTGATTTTCGGGAAAAGCTCCTTTTGCCTTCAATGTTGTAACTACTGGTAGGTTGGCTTTCTCTGCAAAGGCTTTCAACTCCTCCGTCGCTTCTGAGTAAAGTACACCCTCACCTACGAAGAGCACCGGATTATTTGATGACTCTAGCGCATCGGCAGCTATTTTTACGTCAACGGGGTCTGGGAGGCTCCGCCATCCTTTAGGAGATATGTAAGGATCTTGCGTTTCATCGTAGGTAGCAGAGGCATTTGGAATGCCGAGGACTACCGGGCCTGGACGGCCGGATCGTAACATTGTGAATGCCCTACGCATGAACTCGGGTACTCTTTCTGGCTGATCGATGTATCCGTACCATTTGGATACGCCCTGCAGACTGGCATTTTGATCGAAGCGGGTGTTTTCGGTTGATCCTGCTGGGAC
>DODG01000354.1 GCA_003509065.1 Acidobacteriota bacterium | reverse complement strand
TGGTAGCAATGTTGTTTGTGATTTTTGATGTTGAAACTGTCTTCATGTTTCCATGGGCTGTCATCATGGACGAGCTGGCGCTTTTCGGCTTAATCGAGATGGTGGTGTTTTTGTTCATTTTGGTTGTCGGCTATGTCTATGCGTGGCGAAAGGGCGCGCTCGAGTGGACCTAGGTTAGTTTTCCGATGAATAACGAACAAAAACCACCAACACCTGAGGCCAGCGGGGCAGGCTCAGCTCAACCACCCAATAATGATCAGCGCCAGGCGACTGCATCTGCAAAACCAGGGGTGACTAAACCACCTGCGAAGAAGGCTCCGGTTACTCCAACCAGCCCGACTGACCCTGCTCCTCCGGAGGATCTGGAAGTTCCATCTTTTATTACTGCATTGCAGGCGGCGTATCCGAATGCCATTGAGCAGCTTAGCTATTGGGTTGGTGACTGGACGGTCATCGTGGTCCCAGAACACCTTATAGCTGTTTCAGAATTTCTAAAGGATGCACCGGACGGTGGTTTTGATCTTTGCTCAGATGTGACGGTTAGTGATTGGCCGGCTCGCCCGAAACGTTTCGATGTTGTGTATTGCCTGTATTCTACGCAGCACAGATATCGGGTTCGACTAAAGGTGCGGACTGATGAAAATGGTGCTGTGCCTTCGGTGAGTGACGTATGGCCAGCAGCTAACTGGTTAGAACGCGAAGTGTATGACATGTTCGGTGTCAACATCACAGGGCATCCAGATCGTCGGCGTATTTTAATGCCTGAAGAGTGGCAAGGATATCCGCAGCGAAAGGATTATCCACTGGAAGGTCCGGGTGAACTTTTAATGGAAGGGCCACAGGATTGGCTTAGACTCCGCAACCTAGATGCTGAGAATGAAGGCGAATGAAATCAATTGGATTGAAAATGGTTGCACCACAGAGATGTTACCTAGGAAAGGATAAGTTAGGGTTTTAACTATGACCGTCGAGGCACAACGTCCTATGTTTGACACGAACGAGATGGTCTTAAACATGGGGCCTCAACATCCGAGTACTCACGGTGTGCTCCGAATCGTACTGCACCTGGACGGTGAGCGCGTGGCCGACTCAGATATTGTCATCGGTTATCTCCATCGCGGAATTGAAAAGCTTTCAGAAAATCGAGACTGGACCCAAATTATTCTTCTCACCGATCGCATGGACTATGTGGCCGCCGCTTCGACGAATCTTGGATATTGTGAAACTGTCGAGAAATTGATGTCCATCGAAGTGCCGCGACGCGCGCGATACGTAAGAACGGTCCTGAATGAGTTGCAGCGTATAGCAAGCCACTGTTTGTGGCTGGGTACCCATGCCATGGATATCGGGGCTATGACCGTGTTTTTATACGCTTTTAGGGAGCGTGAGCTGATTCTTGATCTTTTTGAAGAATACTGCGGTGCTCGGCTTACGTACAACTCACAGCGAATTGGCGGTCTTCCTTTGGATATACCGCCAGGCTGGGATCGCAAGGTGCTCGAGTTCTGCGACATCATGGATTCAAAAGTCGGTGAGTACGAAACATTATTGACTCACAACAGAATTTGGCTCGAACGCACACGTGACATAGGTATTATTTCGGGCTCTGAAGCCGTAGCACTTGGAATGTGCGGTCCTGCACTTAGGGGATCCGGCGTGCCTCGCGATGTTAGAAAGGACGAACCGTACGCAGCCTATGATGAGATGGACTTCGATGTGCCGATCGGTGATCGAGGTGATACCTATGATCGGTATTTGGTCCGGTTGGAAGAATTCAGACAATCAACACGAATTATCCGTCAAGGTATTGAAGGACTACCCGAGGGTCCGTTTATAGGCAAGGTCCCCAGACTGATTAAGCCGCCTGCTGGTGAGACGTATCACGCAATTGAATCGCCAAAGGGTGAGATCGGGTTTTTCATCGTCAGCGACGGCCGGTCAACGAATCCATATCGTTTCAGAGTTCGGTCGCCTTCTTTCTGTAATTTACAGGCTTTGCCACGACTTATTCGTGGGCATTTGGTTGCCGATGTTGTTGCGCTTATCGGCTCGATTGACATCGTGTTGGGAGAGGTAGATAGGTAGATCTGTAGAATCTGGTGACACACCACAAGTCTGAGATATGGTCGACATTTTTGTTATCCCGCTTCTGAAAATCGTCATTCTTTTGAATGCAATACTGGTGTCGGTTTCGTACATGACGCTACTCGAGCGGAAAGTCATTGCCTGGGTTCAATCAAGGCTGGGTCCGATGCGAGTTGGTCCAAGAGGGGTGTTGCAACCTATCGCTGATGCGCTAAAGCTAATGATGAAGGAAGACATTACACCGGCTCGAGCTGACAAATGGGTGTTCACGCTCGCTCCCATGATGGTGCTTGTGCCTGCATTAATTGTTTTTGCTGTCATTCCGTTCGGTCCCGAAGTGAATTTGTTTGGTCGTTTGGAGCCGTTGTATATCACAGACATTAATGTTGGCCTGCTTTACATCGTTTCGGTGGCGTCGCTTGGCGTCTACGGAATTATCTTAGGTGGCTGGGCGTCTAACAGTAAGTATCCTTTGCTGGCGAGTTTGCGTGCTTCAGCGCAGCTTATTAGTTACGAAGTGGCCGTAACGATGACGCTAGTTAGCATGATTGTAACTGCTGGGACGTTGAGTATGGTGGGTATTGTAGAAGCACAACGTGAATCCGGGCTCTGGTTTCTATTTATTCAGCCGGTTGCGTTTGTCTTATTTTTCATTGGTGGACTTGCCGAAACCAATCGTGCTCCATTTGATATGCCGGAAGCCGAACAAGAACTGACTGGTGGATTTCATACCGAATACAGTGGAATGCGGTTCGCCCTATTTTTCTTGGCTGAGTACGCCAACATGATTGTTATTTGCTCGGTCGCGACCACGCTGTTCATGGGGGGTTGGCTAAGGCCGTTTCCTAGCGTTGAGGCACTTGGTTTTCTCGATCTAATCCCTTCCTGGATCTGGTTTATCGGCAAGACTTTTGCATTTTTATATGTGTTTCTCTGGATTCGTGCGACGCTGCCAAGATACCGGTATGACCAGTTGATGCGCTTGGGATGGAAAGTGCTTATTCCTATTGCTATTGGAAATGTTGTAGTGAGTGGCGTTGTGAAGGTTTTGTTGTAAACGGGTAAAGAAGATTATGGGCGAAGCAATCGCATTCTATGGATTATCTGCCTTCATTTTGGGTTTTGCCATTTTAGTGGTGACTACCCGTAACACTGTCCACAGTGTCCTGTTCTTGGTGGCGAACTTTATGTTCGTAGCCATGCTGTATGTCTTGTTAAGGGCCGAGTTTCTCGCTGTGATTCAGGTGCTGGTCTACACCGGTGGCATCGTGGTGCTGTACTTGTTCGTCGTTATGCTGGTTAATTTAAAGGGGTCACCAGAAGCTCATGAAGATCCTCGTCGTTTAGCTCGAACTGGATTGCTTTTGTCTGGTGCGGTGCTAGCCGAGTTTGCTGCGATCATTGTTTACAGCGCAGTTCGTCCATCGTCAGGTGCTACGGTCAGTGATGCTGGGCTTTCTGATGTTGGAGGAAATGTAGAACAAATCGGCTGGATGCTTTATACGAACTACTTAATACCGTTTGAAGTTGCGTCGATTTTATTGTTGGTGGCGATGGTGGGTGCCATCGTTTTAGCAAAGAGAGAGTTGTAATGGTATTTGCTGGACAGACGCACCTTATTTTCGGCGCCCTGACTATGTGAGTGGAAATATGTTAGAAATCACTACAACTCACTACATGGTGTTATCGGCCTCCCTGTTCATGATTGGCGTGATCGGTGTCATGCTTCGCCGTAACATCATTATTATTTTCATGTCGATTGAATTAATGTTAAACGCCGTCAATATTAACCTTGCGGCATTTTCGTACCAGTTGGAACATGTGGTCGGTCAAGTGTTTGCAGTGTTTGTTATAGCGGTGGCTGCCGCTGAGGCCGCTGTCGGTCTAGGAATAATTCTAGCGTTCTATCGAAACAAGGAAACGGTGAATATCGACGAAATGAACGTGATGCGATGGTAACAATCGGATATCACGGTTGGCGTGAGCAAATATGGATCTAATTTGGTTAATCCCCTTAGTGCCCGGAATCGGCGCGGCCATTAATGGCTTAGTTGGAATCCGACTGTTCAGTAAGGCACAGTCAGCAACTGTCGCTTGCGCATCAATGGGGATTGCGGCTGTCCTGTCTCTAGTGGCGTTCGTGGATTTATTGGCCCTTGAGGCTCGTGAACACGTCGTAGTCTTGGCGAATTGGATCCCTCCTATCCCATTGGCAACAGCTAATGGCATTGGAGCCTTCGAAGTTCCTTGGGCATTTCGCTTAGATCCTTTGTCTGCCGTGATGATTTTAATCGTGTCTGGTATTGGGTTTCTTATCCATATGTATTCCGTTTCCTATATGCATGAGGAACCGCGGGGTGCCTATGCAAGATATTTTTGTTACTTAAATTTGTTCTGCTTTTTCATGCTGACTCTGGTTCTTGGGGCGAACCTTTTAGTGATGTTTGTCGGCTGGGAGGGTGTAGGGCTGTGTTCCTATCTGCTTATTGGATTTTATTACGAAAAAAAGAGTGCGTCTGATGCTGGGAAGAAGGCTTTTCTGGTCAATCGGATTGGAGACTGGGGATTTGTATTAGCTATCTTCTTCATATTTTTCACATTCGGTACTGTTGATTTCAAAGCAGTGGCTAATATTGCAGCCGAGATGCCCATTGAAATCGCCCAGTTCGGCGTCTTGTCTATAATTTGCTTGCTGTTGTTCGTTGGTGCAACAGGCAAAAGCGCGCAGATTCCACTTTATGTCTGGTTACCCGATGCGATGGAGGGTCCGACTCCGGTATCGGCATTGATCCATGCGGCAACAATGGTTACGGCTGGCGTCTACATGGTCGCCCGAAATGCTGTCCTCTTTTCGCATGCACCCATGGTGATGGAAATCGTGGCCATTGTTGGTTTATTGACTGCGTTTGTTGCGGCGACAATTGGATTGGTCCAGTACGACATTAAACGAGTTTTGGCCTATTCGACCGTCTCGCAGTTGGGCTACATGTTTGTAGCCATGGGCGTTGGCGCGTATACAGCGGGTGTATTTCATTTAATGACACACGCCTTCTTCAAAGCACTCTTGTTCCTTGGAAGCGGGTCGGTTATCCACGCGATGAATGACGAGCAGGATATGCGGCGCATGGGTGGTCTGAGAGCGTACATGCCGGTAACGTTTGTAACAATGTTAATCGGTAGTTTAGCGATTGCCGGGATACCGCCGCTTGCAGGATTTTTTAGCAAAGACGAAATTTTATTTCGCACATTCCTTAGTAATCGGGTGTTTTGGGGACTCGCCGTGTTGACGGCAGCCATGACGTCTTTTTATATGTTCCGCTTGATGTCCATGACGTTTTTCGGGAATTACCGAGGTCCAGCGTGGCAGACGGACAACCACGAAAACGAAAGATCAACGGATACCCATGGTGGTCATGGCCCCTGGCATGGACCACACGAGTCACCAAGGATGATGACCGTACCGTTAGCGATTTTGGCGATCGGGGCGATGGTCGCAGGTTTCGTGGGCATCCCTGCAGCACTCGGTGGAAACAATGCCATCGAACATTTTCTTGAACCAAGCTTGGCTGTAGCGACTGCGGTACCAGCGGCTCATATGTCCCATGCTGGAGAATTGGGTTTGATGGCTTTGTCAGTGCTGATCTCGGTAAGTGCGATTGGCCTAGCTTACCGATTTTATGTGCAGAGACCAGAATTGGCAGAGCGCATGCGAAACCAGTGGGCACGAGCACATCGTGTATTGCTCAACAAATATTATGTCGACGAGTTCTACAACGCGACAGCTGTTCGCGGTACGATGCTGAGTGCCAAAAAATTATGGCAATTTGACGCCCGTGTTGTCGACGGCGCAGTCAACCTGACTGGATGGTTCACAGTTTTCTCAGGCTGGTTGTCGCATCTTTTCGATAAGTATGTTGTTGATGGACTGGTGAACTTTGTCGGTTGGAGTGCTTCGGAGTCCAGTTTTAGCGTGCGTCGTATACAAACTGGTCTAATTCAAAACTACGCGCTTGTGATGCTGTTGGGTGTTTTCGTTTTCGTTAGTGTGTATTTCATAGCGAGTTGACGTGGGTGCAATGGGATTGACGTACATAACCCTAAAGCTACTGGTTGTTTTATGAATATGAATAACGCTGCTGAATTTCCACTACTGTCACTTATTTTATTGGTGCCGCTTGTAGGCGCGATCATCTTGTTGTTCGTTGATCGCCGTCGTGACGATACGATTCGATGGATTGCTAACATCGTTGCGTCTTTGGGGTTCCTTGTCTCGTTGCCACTTTGGTTCTGGTACGACTCAGCAAATCCAGATTGGCAATTTGTCGAGCGGGCACCGTGGATTCCATCAATTGGAGCTGAATATTTCCTGGGGGTTGATGGGTTCAGTTCGTTGCTCGTCTTGCTGACTACGCTGATGGGGATGATCGCGATCTTGTCATCTTGGACGGCGATCACTGAGCGGGTGAAGGAATACTATATTTTTCTACTTTTGTTGCAGACGGGCATGATCGGTGCATTTATCACTCTCGATTTTTTGCTGTTTTTCTTGTTTTGGGAAGTGATGCTTGTTCCGATGTATTTCTTGATTGGGATCTGGGGTAGCGACAATCGTTTGTATTCGGCTATCAAGTTTTTCCTGTACACACTTGTAGGCAGCGTTGTGATGTTGCTGGGTATTCTGGCGGTTTATTTTTACCAGTACAGTGTGACCGGTGTTTACACGTTCGACGTTACTCAGTTCCATGAACTAAATATGCCGGTGGATTTACAATGGTGGGTCTTTTTAGCGTTCTTCCTTGGTTTTGCTGTCAAAGTGCCAATGTTTCCGTTTCACACATGGCTACCAGATGCACACACTGATGCGCCGACAGCCGGCTCAGTCATTCTGGCAGCTGTCTTGTTAAAGATGGGGACGTACGGGTTTATTCGGTTCAGTCTTCCGATTTTGCCTGATGCCACCGTAAGCTTTGTACCGTTGATTGCCGGACTTTCTATCGTTGGCATTATTTATGGCGCCTTAGTCGCGCTCTCACAGAGTGACTGGAAGCGTTTAGTAGCTTACTCCTCAGTTAGCCATATGGGACTGGTGATGCTGGGTATGTTTGCGTTAACTCCAGTGGGTATTACTGGCAGCATTATTCAGCAAATTAACCATGGCATTTCAACCGGGGCACTTTTCTTAATCGTAGGAATTGTGTACGAACGTCGACATACGCGAGAAATTTCTGAGTATGGCGGATTATCGAAGACCATGCCAGTCTATGCCGCTGTGTTTCTAATCATGACGATGTCGTCGATTGGGTTGCCAACACTCAATGGATTCATTGGCGAAATCTTAATTCTGCAGGGCATCTTCGTGGTTAGCAAATGGTGGGCGGCTGTTGCTGCAACCGGAATTGTGCTGGGTGCCGCCTATATGCTGTGGCTGTACCAGCGAACGATGTTTGGCACGATTGATAATCCTAAGAATGAAGGACTTGCTGATTTGAATGTGCGAGAACTAGCAACGTTCGTGCCGCTTATCATCTTGGCAGTGTGGATTGGGCTTTATCCTTCTCCATTCTTGCGGCGCCTGGAAACGTCTGTTGAGCGTGTGATGACGCGGGTGAATGCGGATTACGCTCCACAGAATGTCATGGCGGTGTGCCAGGACGACCCCAGCCATGCTGAGGTGCGATTGGCAAAAGAAAGCGAACGAGTGGATGGAGTAGTCGCAGAAGCGTGCCCAGATGACAAGCTCACCAGCGAGCCATCTAATGGTTCCATGCTAAGGGGTAGTGCATTGGCAGGAGGTAACTGACACATGCCAGCCGGCTTTTCGATGCAGGATTTTCAATATATCCTGCCCGAGATCGTGCTGACGGCCGGAGCATTACTGCTCTTGATCGTCGACCTGTTTACCTCAAGGCAACACCAGCGTGTTCTTGGATGGTGTGCTCTCGCTGTTCTTGGAGCGACCGCACTTACCTTGCTTCAATTTTCTGACGCAAATCTGGTTGTGTCACGTGGACTGTTGGCGATTGATGGCTTCGCGTTTTTCTTCAAACTGATTTTTCTCGGTGCTGCTGCCATTACCGTCTTAATGTCGTCGTCATACTTGGAAGCAGAAGGACTCAAGGTCGGTGAGTACTATTTTCTAATCTTATGTGCGACGCTCGGCATGATGTTTATGGCGAGCGGGATCGATTTAATTGCGATCTTTATTGGCCTGGAAACGATGGCAGTTGCATTTTATATCTTGGTCGGCTACGTGAAACCTAACCGTCGATCAAATGAAGCTGCCGTGAAGTATTTCTTGTTAGGCGCTTTTTCCTTAGGCCTTCTCCTTTACGGGATGTCCCTTCTTTATGGACTGTCCGGCACAACAAATTTACGAGAATTGACAGCTACGTTTGTGGCAGGTGAATCGGATGGTCTGCTATTAGTTGCAATGATTTTAGTAATTGCGGGCATTGGCTTCAAAATTGCTGCAGTGCCATTTCATATGTGGGCGCCTGATGTGTACGAAGGTGCCCCGACACCGGTCACCGCGTTTCTATCGGTGGGATCAAAAGCGGCGGCCTTTGCCATGTTGCTCAGAATTTTTTTCGAAGGATTACCCGGATTAGTTGAGGAGTGGAGGCCTATCTTCTACGCCTTGGCGATTATTACGATGACCCTGGGTAATATTGCGGCCATTACGCAAAGCAACATTAAGCGAATGCTCGCCTATTCGTCGATTGCTCACGCAGGTTACATATTGATTGGTGTTGTTGCGGGTACGCCAAGAGGTTTTACAGCAATCTTTGTATACCTCATGGTCTATGTGTTCATGCAGTTAGGTGCCTTTGCTGTGGTCACAATGTTGCGGCGCGAGAATGTAGCGGGTGATGAACTTAAGGACTTAAGCGGCCTGTATTCTAGATATCCGGTTGCAGCTTTTGCGATGCTCTTTTTCATGCTGTCGCTGGGTGGCATACCACCAACAGCCGGATTTATGGGTAAGTTTTGGCTGTTTAGTGCCGCGATTGAAAGTGGCTATATTTGGCTGGCTGTCGTCGCAGTGGGGAACAGTGCCATTTCGCTGTATTACTACATTCGTGTCATTGTTTATATGTGGATCAAGGAAGAGATTGCTGGGCCACCGATTAGAGTTAGCCCGGCGATGGTTGCCGCTTTAGTAATTACTTTGGTCGGCACGATCGTATTCGGGCTGTATCCGCGTCCACTTTTTGAGTTAGCAGCGGC
>DODG01000295.1 GCA_003509065.1 Acidobacteriota bacterium | reverse complement strand
GGCGTCACTTGAATCCGCCAGACATGAGACGCTCGCATTCGTCGAATCTGAGGATCGTGCTGAGAGGGCCTTGAAATCAGCTGCCGGTTGTCTTATCGTGCCCACCAGTTTCACATCTGACCTCAAAACCCTGCTCCAAGTGGACCATCCAAAGCTGGCGTTTGCTGAAGTGATGAGGTTCTTTCATCCGGATCACCGACCTACGGCCGGTGTGCACACCTCGGCCATTGTCGCCGCGGGCGTGACATTACCTGATGATGCGAGTGTTGGTGCGGGCGCGGTTCTAGAACCCAAAGTAACAATTGGTTCAGGCACGATCATTGGTGCCGGCGTATATGTGGGCGAGGGCTGTGTGATTGGAGCCGGATGCGTCATTCATCCAAACGTCACGGTGTATTCGGGTACGACACTTGGCGACAAAATCATTGTGCATGCTGGCAGTGTGCTTGGTAGTGATGGCTTTGGTTATGTTCAGAAAGATGGCATGCATCATAAATTTCCGCAGATCGGTCGACTGATAATCGAAGACGATGTAGAGATCGGCGCGAATGTCGTGATTGATCGTGCAGCCTTAGATGCAACAATCATCAAGCAGGGTACGAAAATCGACAACCTGACACAAATTGCGCACAACGTATTCATTGGCGAACATTGCGCATTATCGGCTCAGGTGGGTGTTGCAGGTAGCGCGCGCCTTGAGAATCATGTCACTCTGGCCGGTCAAGTGGGTGTGGCTGACCATGTAACTATCATGGAAGGGGCGATCGTCGGAGCACAAGGCGGGGTACCGACCGGAAAACGAGTCCAACCAAAACAGATCGTCTGGGGTACTCCGGCTCGGCCATTGACGGAGTTTAAGACACAGTATGCGGCACTGTCGCGGCTACCGAAGTGGCGTACCGATCTTGCGGAACTCAAAGATCGAGTCGTCGAACTTGAGGCGAAACTCGATAAATTGTAGGCGGCACTGCATCATTTCCATCGTTGCCGCTAGTTGTTATCAATCAAATACAAACTACAGGAGAACAATATTGATGTCTGAACAGAACCCCACATATCAGGATGCCGACCTCTTGCTTCGAATTTATGACATACGCCGTGAGACTAAAATGCGTGCCTCACGCGACATGGTTAATTCTAATTTCTGGCCAAAGAGTTACGAGGATTGCAAGGCTATCGGAGACCACGGGCATGAGCAGAACGAAGCGTGGCGCCAGGTGACCTCGTACTGGGAGATGGTGTATGGCATGGCTAAACACGGTATTGTTCATGCTGATTACTGGGTTGAGAATAACGGCGAAGGCATTTTCGTGTTTGCCAAGATCGCACCACACCTTGCAGAGATCAGAAAGAATGGATCGCCCACCGCATTCCAGTATGTGGAATGGGCGGCGACTCAGACAGAAGCCGGGAAGCGCACTTTTGAGTTTCTTAGTCGTCTGGTAAAAGCGCGGCTTGAGTCGCAGTAAAGGACGCGAAGTCGGTCGGTGAGGTTGCCGTGCATTCAACATTTTTTCAGAAGTACCTACTGCCGGGATTCATTTTTCAGTCACTGGTGATTGCCGGGGGCTATGGCACGGGTCGCGAGCTAGTAGAGTTTTTCCTTGATCTTGGTCCTCTCACTGGTTTACTCGCGATGGGTGTTGCGACCGCCATTTGGAGCGCTGTTGCAGCCTCAAGTTTTGAACTCGCCAGACTGACACGAAGTTACGATTACCGAACGTTCTTCATCCACTTACTAGGTCGTGGGTGGTTCTTGTACGAGATACTCTATTTTCTTACAGCTTTTTTGGTGCTTTCCGTGACTGCCGCCGCGGCCGGTGCAATCTTACGCGAAACGTTTGGCACACCGACACTGGTTGGTGTTATCGGGATGATGTCTGTTGTTGGGTTTCTTGCACTTCGCGGGACTCCGGCGATCGAACGCTTCTTGGCGAGTTGGTCGTTCATGCTCTATGCCGTTTTCGGCGCGTTCTTTGTTTCGGCTTGGGCTAGTTTTGGCGATGCGATCTCTGCTGGTCTCAGTAGTTCCGAGATTGAGGCCGGGTGGTTTCGAGGTGGTGTGGAATATGCCGGTTATAACCTACAGATGATCCCCGCTATTCTTTTTTGCATGCGGCATGTGAAGACGCGGACCGAAGCCTTTGGTGCCGGCGTGCTGACAGGGCCGATTGCGATGTTGCCAGGCCTTCTGTTCTATCTTGCCATGGTAGGGCAGTATCCGGCCATTCTGTCCGAAACTGTGCCAGCGAATTTTCTACTCACAGTGATCGGATCGCGCATCTTTCAGATCGTGTTTCAGGTCGTACTTTTTGGTACGTTGGTCGAAACAGGTATTGGACTTGTCCATGGTTTCAATGAACGGTTGGCGACGACCTATGCCGAGCGTGGCCGCGAGATGCCCAACCGTTTACGTCCGTTAATTGCAATCGCAATGGTTGCGGTCGGCGCTGGTTCGGCGCAAATTGGATTAATAGATTTGATTGCACGTGGGTATGCAACGGTTACGTGGGGTTTCGTTATGGTTTTCGTCATTCCGGTCTTAACAGTTGGTGTGTGGAAAATCTGTAGGCATAGGCCTTGAATCAGATGGTTATGTTAGAGGTATTGCTTTAGTGCCTGTTCCACTGACCCAACGTAGTGCCCGCCGAATAAATTAACGTGCACCAATAATGGGTATAGCTGGTATAGGGCGACCCGTTCTTCCGCACCAGACGCGAGGGGATAACATTCATTGTAGGTTGAAAGGAAACGTGGTCTAGGATCGCCAAAAAGATTCAACATTGCTAAATCGATTTCTCGATGTCCGCCATAAACTGCTGGGTCGATGAGGCAAGGGTTCCCTTGCGTATCGGTATGTAAATTCCCGCTCCAAAGATCGCCGTGTAATCTTGCGGGAGGTTCAGGTGGTCCCACAAGGTCTTCCATTCGAGAGAACAGACTTGCAAATGAATTGGTCCAGGCACGCGGAGCCGCCGCGGTGTCTACGGCCCGCTGTAGCAGCGGCTCAAGCCGGCATGTTACGTAAAAGTCAGCCCAGGATTCGTGCGGGGTATTACTTTGCTCAAGTGTAGCGATAAAATTGTCGTACCCAAGACCGAACGTGTTAGGAAGACTTGCATGTAGTGTTGCTAATTGTTCACCAAGTTGCTCGTCGAAGTTTACCGATCGTTCGGCTGATGCAATCCATTCCAGCACCAAAAAATGTGGTCCTTGACTTGTTTCATCACTGACGGCAATAACTGCGGGAATCGTAATAGCACGGGATTGTGCAAGCCAGGCCAAGCCCTGGGCTTCGCGTGTAAACATTCTTGGGTTAGCGTGCGGATTCGTTTTAATAAAAAGAGGTCGTCCATCAGCAAGGTGTGCGGAGTACGCTTCATTGATGCTGCCGCCAGTAAGACGCTGTGTTGAGGCGATACCCATACCGAGGACGGTCTCGATTTTCCGCTGTACATCAGGAAGCATGATGCGCGTCAAGACAAGTTGTGCTCGGAGCCTAGCAAGGTGAGAAGACCCCGGCATGCTCGTTCACACTGGTCAAAAACTTCTATAAAGCCCGTTCGCCCGCCGCTATAGGGGTCTGGGACTTCAGCCTCGGGTGGAGCTGAAGCATCAAATGATCGAAGCAGGAAAATTTTTTCTCGGGCAGACTTGTCGGGTGCCAGCTCAAGCAAGTCGTCTCGATTCACATGGTCCATCGCTAGGACATAATCGAACTGTGCAAAATCGTCGATTGTGAACTGACGGGCACGACTGTCGAGGACCACACCGCGTGTCCGTGCCATTTCGTAAGCACGGGAATCCGCACGTTGGTCAACGTGATAAGACTCCATGCCTGCGCTATCGACTGAAATCTGCCTATGGAAGCCTGCTGCATTAAGTAACGATTTCATAATACCTTCAGCTGTTGGCGATCGACAGATGTTGCCCATGCAAACAAAACATAAGCGGATTTGGGGGTAGCGCGGTTGACCCATCGTTTCTCAGAATACAGGAATATGTGACTGATTGGGTTCCTGACCTCGGGGACTAGGAGCAGCTGTGAAGCTTCCGTATCAAAGAGGCTGGAACTTCAATTAAAGAATGAGTATATAATCCGGTTCTCATTTCGTGGTGTGAACTAAATCTCGATTGCGGCACTAGACGCAAACATTGGCGATTCTTGTTTTTCCTTGAGGTGCCGTAATGTCAGCAGATTTGCCGCAACTGAGTCAGAAAGACTCTTCGGAGGACCGGCAATGGTAAAGTTGCGTGAGCCCTTAGATCAATTGCTTCGACTCCCACGAACTTTTACGTCACATCTTTCTTTTCCCGATCCCAAACGCATATCGCTGTATGACGATACCTTGCGGGACGGTGAGCAAATGCCAGGCGTGGCCTTCTCTCCACAACAGAAGCTCGAACTAGCAAATCTTCTGGCCGAAATTGGTGTTGATGTCATGGACGTGGCGTTTCCCATCTCGTCAGCAAGCGACCAGGAAGCACTCAAACTCATTTTGGAAGCACGTCGTTCCGGCAAAATCCGTGACGATGTCGAGATCTTGGCGATGTGTCGAGCAGTTCAAGGCGATATTGATGTTGTTTTACGGGTCGTCAAGGAGGCCGGATGTCAACCACGCGATGTATCAGTGTTGATTTTATCGACCTTGTCCGATTTACATCTGAAATACAAACTCGGTCGAACGTTGTTAAAACGAGAGCAACGCCTTGAATCTGAATGGCTTGGTACATCGTTATCGTTTTATCGAGAAGCTAATATTCGGATGATTTGTGGGGCAATTGACTATGCGCGGACGCAAGGCATTGAGCAGATAGAGTTTGCTGCAGAGGATGCGAGTCGCAGTGATCTTGATTACGCGATTGAATGGGCGAACGCCTGCCAACTGGCAGGTGGAACGCGGTTCTGTTTTTCTGACACATGTGGAGTGTTCACTCCAGAGGGTGTCGATCATTATTTTCCTGCGATTGTTGACACACTAGGTGTTCGAGACGGCAAGTTGGATCTGACGGCACACTTTCATAACGATTTCGGATTGGGTGCCATTAATACGGTACGAGCCGTGATGCATGGCGCTACCCATCCGAGTCTTACCGCCAATGGGATTGGTGAGCGAGCTGGCAACACATCACTTCACCAATTCGTCATGGTGCTGAAAGAACTTTACGGTGTAACACTGCCAGGGTTTAAGTACGCGCGACTTCAAGAACTACGCAATGCCGTTGAGCGCGCATCAGGCATTCCGATACAGCCGCACGAACCGATTATTGGAGAAGGAGTGTTTTCACACGAGTCAGGTTTGCACACGGCAGCGATTCTTGTGCATCCGGCAATCTATCAGTTCATCCATGAACAAGATGTTGGTGGGACCCAGCGATTTGTGTTTGGCAAACACTCTGGTGGAAGTGCGATCGAAGAAGTCTTAAAGAAGCACGAGCGGTTATTGGCAGCGCAAGGCGTCGTCCTGAGCGAGGACTTAGTGAAGCAGACGCTGGAGCGTATCAAGGAGTTGCGAGAATCACAGATTGACACCGGATTCAGTAGGCGTGCCGTGGAGGATTACTATTCCAACTACCAAAAACTCGGCATTGATGAGGCTGCACTGATCGAGTTGGTGCTTGAGATTACGAAGGCGCCGACCCCAGTTAGTACGGATTAGCCAATTAGCCAGGAGGGTTGAGAGTATGAACAAGATTTCTAGACGGACAGCCATTAACACGGTTGGGATAGCATTAGGGGCAGCGGCGCTTGGTTCGCCGTCGGTCGCTTCAACAACCCAGGGTCCCGTCGTGCGGAACGGCCGGCTCAAGCAGTCGGTGTCGCGGTGGCCTTATAACAACATTCCCTTTCGATCGTTTTGCGAAGCCGTTGCTGACATGGGTTTGCCGGCGATAGACCTCTTGGAACAAGACGAATGGAGTATTGCGGCGGAATATGGTCTCGTCTGCTCAATGGGTTATGGTGGTGGCGGCACGATCGAGGACGGACTTAATGTCCGGACAAACCATGACGAAATCGTTGCGAATCTGCAACGGGCGCTGCCCCTCGCAGTGGCGCATAACGTGCCAAACCTCATCACTTTCTTCGGTAATCGGCGCGGTATGGGTGATGTTGAAGCCATTAAGAATTGTGTGGATGCTTTGCGCCGGTTGGCGCCGGCTGCCGAGGACCACGGCGTGACGATCTGTGTTGAGCTACTGAACAGTAAAATTGATCATCCTGATTATCATGGTGACCGAACGCCGTTCGGTGCAGAAATTATTCGTTTGGTTGAGTCGCCACGGGTCAAACTTTTGAATGATATTTACCACATGCAAATCATGGAAGGTGATGTGATTCGTACGATTCGTGATTATGCAGACGACATTGCGCATTACCATACGGGTGGCGTGCCAGGGCGGAACGAACTGGATGAAAATCAGGAATTGCAGTGGCCTGCGATTTGTCGCGCAATCGTTGAGACGGGCTTTAATGGTTATGTTGCGCACGAGTTCGTTCCGACGCGAGACCCATTGACGTCATTGCGTGAAGCGGTTGCACTGTGTGATGTCTAAGTTGGTCATCGTCTGAATCACTCAGGAGGAATAGGTTCAATGGGAACCGGATACTACAATTCAAGGTAAAAGTTTTCAAAGTGATCTTTCGTGATGATCGGCAGCGTGCCGATAAATGGTGCAAGAAGTAAGGATTCGACGTTCATGTCGCTCTTCGATCAATTCATTTCCTCAACGCTCCCATTCATTCCAAAGCCAGTTGTTCGTGTTATTGCGAACCCGTACATTGCCGGCGAGACGATTGACGATCTTTTGACTGTCACCACCCAATTAAATGCAGATGGATGCATTGCTGCAGCTGGCATGCTCGGCGAGTTTATCGAAGATCGCCCTGCGGCGACGGAGGTTGTGCGCGAATACGAAAAGGTGCTCGAGGCGATTCAGCAACAGCAGTTGGATAGCAATATTCATGTCAAGCCGACCCACCTCGGCTTGAAGCTCGACAAGGAATTCTGCTATCAGAACATACGAAGACTGGTGCAAGCTGCCCGCGCGCACAAGAATTTCTTGCGGATCGACACGGAAGATTCAAGTTGTGTCGATGACACGTTGGATATTCATGCTAGGTTGCGCGAGGAATTCGATAATGTTGGCGCCGTGGTACAGGCTTATTTGCGGCGCAGCCCATCCATTGTTCGAGGGTTAACGAAGATCAAGGCCAATGTCCGTTTGTGTAAGGGTGTGTATATCGAGCCAAGCGCAATTGCGTATCAGGAGCGCAAGGTCGTCCAAGACAACTACACGTCGTTATTGGAAGAACTACTTAGCGCTGGCTGCTATGTTGGCATTGCTACCCACGATGAAAAACTGGTGTGGGAAGCATTCCGGATTATCGATCGGTTGGGCTTGGATCCCTCTCAGTACGAGTTTCAGATGCTTTTGGGGGTAGGAGGGTCACTGCGCCGAGGAATACTTAAAGCAGGACATCGATTACGTGTTGCTGTGCCATTTGGCGCTGAGTGGTACCCGTATTCGGTACGTCGTCTTCGAAAGAATCCCGCGATCGCGAGGCACGTTCTGAAAGCAATAGTGAGTCGTGAGCGGTGGGCGTAGTAATTACTGCTGGGATGCTAGTTTTTCCATAAATCGTTCAGGTGCAGTCAACGGCGAGAATCCATAGGGTTCGTACAGACCATGCGCGTCGCTAGTGACAAGTAGCCACCGCTTTAACCCCTGTAATTCGGCATGCTGTGTGATGCATGTGATCAAGCGCTTCCCAAGTCCATGGCCACGATGTTGATCAAGCACATAGACGTCAGCGATATAGGCAAACGTTGAAAAATCACTTATGACCCTGCCGAACCCAATCTGACCTTGCTGATAGTAGAGACCGAAACAAAGTGAGTGCTTAACCGACTGTCTAACCACATCTAGCGATCGCCCTTTGGACCAGTATGTATTGACGAGAAAATCGTGAATAGCTGGGACGTCAAGGCGCATCTTGTCGGTGCTGATCTGATAATCGCCGTCTTGCCAGAGGGTCATCGCTGTTCTCCCGGTTGGAAAACGTCCGATTTTATCTTAAAGTCGTATCAGTTGATATTGGAATCGATCACGCGTTGCCGAATGGTGAAAACCTCTCGTTCATCGAGGTTCACGGTGACGTGCGCCCAGTGAACACTAGGGAAGCCAAACGCTTCTACTCGTGTGAAGTTGTCGATGACTCTCCCGGTTTCTCGTTCTCGCAACGGTTTATCAACTCTGAAGATGTGCGT
>DODG01000062.1:2176-4425 GCA_003509065.1 Acidobacteriota bacterium | reverse complement strand
TCACGCCAGAATTCCCCAAGGTTTGCGATATTCTCTCGTCGTTGACTGGTGCCGCTATAGATGCCATCGCTCGGTGTGCCTTGAATTTCCCCAGCCTCATCAAGCCTCGTGAAAACGGCTTCTCGGACCGCCGATACATTGTCTTTAGCGAAGAATTCGGGCAGGCAAACATAAGCATCGTCTGCAAAACGTTGGCGAATTTCCTTCGGATCCGTGTCCAGCGAGGTTTCTCGCATGGGAGCGATAAATTGTGATGGTGGTGTTTCACCTAACACTTTTACATCTTTGCTCGCGAGACTGGTCATTGCCTTTGGGTTCAATGGATTAGTCAGTGGTATCACCTAAGCGGGATGTTCTTGAAAGTGTACTCTTACGGTTCCTGAAATCAGGCTGTAGTTCGAGGCCCAGGCCGGGTCCGGCCGGTGGAGTGATAAAACCATTCTCCAAGGGTGGTAGCGTCGTCACGATGTCGGCATACCAGCCGTAGTAGAAAGCACGAACGATCTCCTGTACATAGGAATTGACGGTTGCCTGACAGAAATGTACGGAGGCCGTCAGAACGACGGGTCCATTGCAGTCGTGGGCCGCCACCGGTGTCAGGTAGGCGTTCGCCACGGCCGCACAGCGGCGAGCTTCAGTTAAGCCACCGCACCAGCCGATATCAAGAATCAGCAGGGAGAGGGCTCCAGTGTCGAGAAAGATTTTAAAATCTTCGGCGCCGCCTCGTGTTTCACCCATCGCGATGCGCGAGCGAACAGTGCGTTTCAATTCTTGTATACCAACCGGATTGGTTAGAAACACCGGGTCCTCAATCCAACGGACACCGATGTCGTCCAGCGCCTGGCAGATGATTAGTGATTCGGGAAGATTCCAGACCCCGTGCAGTTCGGCACTGACCTGCATACGATCGCCGTATTCTTTTTTGATTTCTTCAAATGGCCACAGGGCGTTCTTCAAGTCCGTTGGACTGATGAACTGACCCTGACTTGCTTCAGCCGCAAAATCGAACGGCCAGATTTTCATCGAATTGATACCCATATCAAGAAGGCTACCGGCGAGACCGACCGGATCATTCAGGAAGCGGTGCAAATCCTCATAGTCATCAGCTGCCGTAGGCGCCTGAATACCGAAGTTTTCGGTTGCACCGACTTTGGGACCTCGAACGTAACGGTATCCCGCACAGGTGTTGTAGACGGGAATGTCTTGTCGAATTCGACCGCCTAATAAAACCGACACCGGTTGACCCATCGCCTTGCCAAAAGCGTCCCACAGGGCGATATCCAGTGCCGAGCGTGCTCGCAGTTCCACGCTGGCACCGACAAAACCGATGTATGGACGAGCGCGATAATGCACGGCCTCGATATCAATGGCGGACATTCCAAGGACATTGGGAGCCAGATTGGCATGAATGTAGGCTTCTACGGATTCAGCGGCGTAGAAGGTTTCGCCGAGTCCCACGATGCCGTCTTGGGTCTCTACTTCCAACCACAACATGTTGGGGTGGTCTTCTGACCGATAGGTGGTAAGCGCGCTGATGGTCATGAGAAGGAAGTTCCTGATTGTTTTGGGACTTATACAAGTGAAGCAAAGATATCGAGAATAGGCTTAGACATGAATCACTCACCTAGAAGGCACGGTCTCGTTGGGTACGCTGATTCTCGTAAATTAAACCTTGAAACGCGGCAGCAGGAAGTGGCATGCGGACTGGTACAGCCTCCAGGCGTGCTGCCGTGCACTCTGATCCAGATATCAGCTGGTTGGTAAAGGATTGGAAATCTGCAATACCCATGAGCGGCCAAGCATCGGCCGCCGTATAACTGATCAAAAGAAGAGGGCGAGGTTGTCCTGAGCGGTTGATGGCTGAGCCGTGCAGCGTGCGTACGTGATGGATGGTGATGGACCCCGCCGCGCCTATTAGGGGGACTGCATTTTCAATTTGATCTGCGACATCGCCTGCATGATGATTCCGCAAAGGAACGACGCCAGCATAATTGAATATGGAAACGATTCCAAATGTGAAGTAAGTGTGATGAATCGACCTGGTGTGGGTATTGAGTCGCCGGTAACGGGTCTGTCGTCCATCTGTAAACAACCAATAACACGATTATATGTGGTCATCTTTTACAAAATTTCTGTAATGGAAACGTTTCCGCGCTAGAAGTCGGGACGGAAACGATTCCATTTACGTGTTATCTGATGTTCGACTCGTAGATGGTTCCAGAGTGGTGATTAATTCAGTCGTCTGAGAC
>DODG01000062.1:662-1768 GCA_003509065.1 Acidobacteriota bacterium | reverse complement strand
AGATCGATGATCCTCTCGGGGATAGTTTCACCATTGGCCATTGCAGCGAGATTACGTGCAGCGGTTGCGCCAATTTCCCATCGAGGCACTCGGACAGTGGTTACTGCTGGCGTGATTCCCGATGCAATGGGTAGATCAACGAATCCTGCGATGGAGAGTTGATTCGGAACCCAGATACCCCGTTGCTGGCATCGAAACAGTGCACCGACGGCGTTGAAGTCATCGGAACAGAAAATCGCATCTGTATCAGGTCGCTGCTGAAGTATGTGATCTAGGACCTTGCCAGACTGGTGAAAGCCAGAATAGGTGGATGATCCCTCTATGCTGTCATGTACATCTATTTCCAGGCCATGAAGATTCATAGCCTCTTCATAACCATCAATGCGTTGCTGCAGGCGATTGTCGAAATGACGAGGTGCGCAAAGCATCGCGATGCGCCGGCGGCCTCGGTCGATCATGTGGGTCACGATGTCCCGGGCAGCTGCTTGATTGTCAAAACCTACGGAGATGCCAATGGGGGTTTCGGCTCGTCCCCAGCACTCTGCCACCGGTATGTCGGCTGCATTCAGCAGGTCGTGTACGATGGGGAGGTGATTGCTGCCGGTCAGAATCAACCCTTCGGGTCGAAGCTTTAGGAAAGCTTTTACCAATTCGGCTTCTCGCCCAATGTCATACTTGGTCTGTCCTACCATGACCTGTAGATTGCGGACATTAAGTTCACTTTCGGCCCCGTCAACCGTATCTGCAAAGATAGACTGCTCTAACGTTGGCACGATGATGGCCACGATTCCGCTGCGCCGAGACGAGAGTGCACCTGCCAGACTGTTTGGTACGTAGTGGAGTCGCTGAATCTCTTCCTCGACTCGTTGGCGTGTTTGTTTCGAGACACTCGTGGAACCCGATAGGACCCGCGATACAGTGCCGACACCGACTCCGGCGCCTGCAGCGACATCTTTAATAGTGATGGACATTCAGGAAGGGGACAGTCACAGATAACTGCAACTAGCCTACTTGTTTCATGACTGAGCGTTGATTGAATTCTTTTATGCTTCGATTACCTGCACTGTAGGCGTAAACGCTATGTGAAATAAACGGCAAGATAGTTA
>DODG01000062.1:0-248 GCA_003509065.1 Acidobacteriota bacterium | reverse complement strand
AAAAGCCTAACGGAGGTGTGACTCATGGATGCGATGAGCCAATTAAAGAAAGCTTATGACGAGAAGGGTTATGTGATATGTGACAGTCTATTACCTATGACAGTGGTCGAAGAGTTGCAAGAGGTCACTGACAAAATAGTTAATGCTGGTGCCGCGCTGACCGCATCCGATGAAGTCTATGAAATTCTGGATGATCTAGAGACAAAGCAATCCCGTATTGAGCGGATTAAGTCTCCACACACGGTTAA
>DODG01000372.1 GCA_003509065.1 Acidobacteriota bacterium | reverse complement strand
AATTTCGAACCAAACAAAGTAGTTTGCGTAGTACACAACGCCCATTCTGTCAGTTTCGGCGTACCTGACTCGCACAAGCGAAGAGAATGATGCGCTCACGTCTTTTTTCGTTCCCTTTGAGGTAGTCCGGCGCTTCCCGCCATTCGAAGCACTTCAATTGCTTGAGAAGGATCTGGTGAACCGAATATAGCTGAACCCGCTACCAGCATATCTGCACCGGCCGCTACAACATCTCCGGCATTTGACTGACTAATACCACCGTCTACTTCGATAGGCACCTCATTCTTAGCTTTTTCAAGAATGTCTTGGATCGCAACAATTTTCGTCAAGGTATGAGGAATAAATTTCTGTCCTCCAAAACCTGGATTTACAGACATTACCAAGATGAAGTCCACCTCTGTGGCGATTTCGTTAAGAACGCTCTCCGGAGTCGATGGGTTCAGTGCGACTCCGGCTTGGACGCCCAGTTTCTTGATCTCAGTTAGTGTTTTGTGAAGGTGTGGAGTGGCTTCTACGTGGACTGACAAGAAGTCCGCGCCAGCATCAGCAAATGTAGTCAGATATCTCGCAGGATCGGCAATCATTAGATGGACGTCAAGGGGAAGGGAAGTAACACGCTTGATCGCTCGAATTACAGGTGGACCGATTGTAATGTTTGGCACAAAATGTCCATCCATTACATCGACATGGATAAGGTCCGCTCCTCCTCGTTCCGCGGTTGCGATCTCCTCACCCAAGGCAGAGAAATCGGCTGCAAGAATTGAAGGCGCGATACGGACCGTCATCGGCTCACCTCAAGTGAAATCGGTTCACCTAGAGAGATTTGAAAACCGGCCTGTGGGTATTGTCGCAGAACGATACCTGGTGGAATATTGGGATACAAATGATCGTTTGTGACAGTTACACGAAACCCTTGACTGCGAAGAGCGGCTGTAGCTGCATCTACTTCGGCTCCAATCAAATCAGACATTACATAGGTTGAAGTGCGTTCACCTTGGTTAATCAGGACCGAGACTGCCGAGCTGGTAGCTGCAGGTGGTGGATCCTGTGCAACCACCGCACCATTAGGGTATCGATTTGACCTCATTCTCGCGATTCGAAGAAGTTCAACCTTGTCCTCTCGTAGGCGGAGTTGGGCTGTACCTTCAGTTTCACCAATCAGGCTAGGTAGCTGGCTCGGGCTAGCGCCAGCACTAATCCACACCTTAATTGTACGTTGTCGGCGCGTGGCTACTCCGGCTCTTGGATCTTGCAGCATGATCGCTCCAGCTGGAATTGTGGGATGCAATCGACGGCTTGTGTCGATACGCATGCGAAGACCAAGGTCCTCTGTTGCTGTCTTACCCTCGTCAAGAGGTGTTCCCATCAGGTCAGGGACTGTAACCTCAAGTGTCTTAAGAGAAATTCGCATTCCTGCAAATGCGAAAAGCAAAAAGGTGGCACCTAATGCCGCAATCCAGATTAGCGTTTTTGCAAGAGACCACATTTTCTTTGGGAGAGCCATCAAATATAAAATTTACAACATGTCATTGCTGTACACAATGCTCAGATCGCTAGTCAGAAACCAGAACAGTAGCAAAGAAAGCGTCAAGGCCGTGCAAAAATGGATAGGTTCGGAGGTGCCCAGACGAGTTAATGGCGGATGTTAACGTTACGCCCAAGCTGTCTCTGAGTGATTTAGCATCAAGAATTGAAAATTTGGGATGCAATTTAAGGAATGAAACGATCACTTCCTCGTTTTCTTCAGGTTCACTGGAGCAGGTCGAATAGAGAAGTCTACCGCCCCTTTTAACAGCCTGCGAAGCCTGTTCAAGAATTGAGAGCTGTATTTCAGCCATTTTCGAAAAGTCATGCGGTTGGCATCGCCATCGAATATCGGGGTCGGTTCGGATCGTGCCAAGTCCTGTGCAAGGCGCATCAACAACAACGCAGTCAAATGAGTGTGAGAATGGGGCGCCAGCTACGAAGTCAGCTTGGGCGATACGTATGTTTGTCGCACCACTATGCCTAATGGTTTTCGCAAGTAATGCTATGCGAGACTTTCGAACATCCGTGGCCACCAGAAAACCACTGTTGTTCATATCGGCTGCAAGAGCTGTGGTCTTTCCTCCAGGGGCAGCGCACGTGTCAAGAACCTGTTGTCCTGATTGGACATTAGCTAGGCATGAAATTAATTGAGATGCTTCACTTTGAAGTAAAAATTTTCCGGATTGAGCAAGAGGTGTATGTAGAGGATTACCCTCCAGAACGATCAATCCATCAGGTGCATGCCTAGCTGGTGTGACGTGAACGGCATGTTGTTCTAATTCTTTTATTAATGTGTCTCGGTCGGTTTTGATGCGATTGGTTCTTAGCGTAAGAGGTGCAGGAGTGTTATTGAAACGCGCCCAAGCTAGAGTGGAGGAGTATCCATAACGGACAATCCATCGCTCGGCGAGCCAACGCGGGTGTGATTCTGTCGTGCTTAAATAATCTAGAGTGGCATTCTGCAGCGGCTGCGGCCAATCTTCGAAGGATGTGTTCTCATGGGCAGCAAGTTCTTCCCGATCTGGTTGAGCTGGCAGTGGAGGTTCGTGTCGAATCCTCGTCAGAGATCGCAGTACGGCATTGACAAATCCTGCCGCGTGAGCGCGTCCTATTTCGCGAGTGAGATTGACAGCGTCGTTTACTATAGCTGCGATTGGTACACGATCTTGTCGAAATATTTGATATGCGCTGATGCGCAATAAATCCAATATTCGAGGGTCCAGCTTGCTATTTGGTCGATGTGCACATTCTTGAATCACATGATCTAGCATGCCTTGCCACCGTAGCGTTCCTGTAACGATGTCTGCAGCTAACGAGCGGTCGCGCTTATCTGATAAATCTTGACGCGTCTTGTTCAGAGCTTGAGGTAGGCTTGCTCTCTTCTGTGTCACACTCCGGAATGCATAGAATGCTGCGATACGGGCTGGACTGGTCATACCTGAGCCAGTGACTGAAACTTCGCATCTGGAGTTATGTGGTAGCCAGATACGAAGTCCCGAATGGACATAGGACGCCGACCTTCAGGTTGAATTTTCAGAATGGATAAACCAACTGAATCGCCGGTGCCAATCACTAGAGTCTTTGAGTTAACAGCCATGACCTGTCCCGGAGTTTGTTTAGTCTGTTTCTCAAAAGGATGCAACGGTGGAGCACTTTTTAGTATTAGGTATCGATTTCGACCCCAATATGTAAATGCATGAGGCCAAGGGTGGAGAGCCCGGATCTTGTTGTGAAGAGACATTGCAGGTGTTTCCCAATCGATTAATCCATCAGACTTTTTAAGACGATGCGCGTAACTTGCAGCATTATGATCCTGTGGTTGTTCCCTCAACTGATCAGTAAGAACTTGATCGACGGTTTCAGTTAAAAGTTTTGCCCCAATGACCGCTAACGCTTGCTCCACCTCTAATGCATTTTCGGTGAGCGCAATTGGTCGACTGTTAGTTGCTAGTATTGGCCCTGCATCCAGGTTAGAGACGACACGCATAATTGTGATTCCGGTCTCTGATCGTCCATCTAGAATCGCCCGCTGGATTGGTGCTGCACCACGATAATCTGGTAGCAGTGATGCGTGTACGTTAATGAAGCCGTAAGGAGGCAGTTTCAATAGTTCGTCAGGTAAAATTTGTCCATAGGCCGCAATCACGCCGAGATCTGGTTTGGTGTCTGAGAGTAACTGTCGAAATTTAGCGTCTTGAACTTGTGTAGGGTTGAACACCTTCAGTTGATGTTCAAGCGCAAACGTTTTAATGGGTGAAGTGCGGGTTTTCTGCCCGCGGTCGCGCCGGCGATCGGGTTGGGTCACCACTGCGACTACAGAATGAGAC
>DODG01000282.1 GCA_003509065.1 Acidobacteriota bacterium | reverse complement strand
CTCCTTCACGAAGTTCATACACTCCAAGCGTGATGGTACCAGCGCGCTTAGAGAGATCTTTTAAACGTTGACACAGAACATGACGACCAACTGGTACGAAGGGTGTATGTCTTGGTAACAACACGGCTGGTGCTATTCTCATCACGCCACCCATTACAAGTGAACAAAGAATCCCAACAAACAGCCACCATAAACTAGGCCACAATCGCATGGTAATGTAGACACTTGCTACAACAGGCGAAGTAACTAGAAGAATGAAAATCATAGCCTTGAGATGATCAACAACTGATGTTCCAAGAGAAACTGTGGTCAATCCATATCGACGTTCAAGATTCACAATGTAGAGGTGTGGTCCCAGCATTAGCACTTCATGAAGCACAATCAATGCGATTGCAGACAAACCAGCCACCGCAATAGACCTGATCAAAGACGGTGCAACCACAGCAGCAGCAAAATCTTCAGCAATATCACGTATGATCTCATTACTTCCAGATCCGATTAGGAAAAGAAGCATAGAGATACTAGTGATAATTGAAAAAATTGATGCGCGGCGCCGAAGACGATGATACCTGGCAGCTTTATCTTCGTTCACTCTTCAACAAGACAAGTAAGAATTATTCAACGACAGCTATCAGGCCTGTAGTGAGCCTCTCAGGTAACCTGCATTGAGATGAGTTTGGACACGCCCGGTTCTTCCATCGTCACCCCGTAAAGACGATTGGCAATTTCCATCGTTTTGCGGTTGTGTGTGATCAAAATGAACTGGGTATGATCTTGCATCCCACGTAACATATCAATGAAGCGGCCAATGTTTGCGTCATCTAATGGTGCATCAATTTCATCAAGCAGACAAAATGGACTTGGTTTGTATTTAAAAATGGCAAACATAAGCGCCATAGCACACATCGCTTTTTCCCCACCTGAAAGCAGCTGAACACTCTGTAAACGCTTACCGGGTGGTTGTGCAATGATATCTACTCCACTTTCGAGAACATCAGCTTCGTCAAGCAAGACTAAACCAGCCCGCCCTCCTCCGAACAAAGTTGAAAATGTAGACTGAAAGTGTGTGTTAATCGCTTCGAACGCCGTTTGGAAACGTTCTTTAGTGGTTTTATTAATTTTTTTGATAGCAGTGGTGGTTGCTGCAATCGAGTCCAAGAGATCTTGCTGTTGCGACGTCAAGAAGGCATGCCGAGTTTCCAATTCATCAAATTGGTCAATAGCCATCATATTCACGGCACCTAGTCGATCGATTTTCGAACGAATTCGAACGATCATTTCATCTGCCGTTAGTGGGCGAGGCTCAGACGCAGACTCTGAACTCTCGCTATCGAGGTGCAAGTTGGCGCCTACGCTATCTTCAATAGCTTCTGTGTCTGAAAAATCAGCCTCTTCTTCGAGATCATCATGAGTATCAGCCGTATCAATATCGGACTGAATTGCACCGTCCGACTCCAATTGGGCCACCTCAGCAACAACAGTGTCTAGATCCAGCTGGGTAGCTTCAAGGCAGGAGTTACTCAAATGTGATAAATCTGCCTCCGCTGTGGCACAAGAAACCTTGAATTGACCAACCTTATCGCGAATCTCATCGAGTTCAGATCGTGATGTTCTAATAGTTTCATCCAAGGCGCTAAAATCGCGACGCAACTCCAGCACTTCGTCGGATCCTAACTTCACAGCAGAACGAAGCAAATCAAAATTTGCAACCTCTCTGGCCAATTCTTCTTCAGTATTTTCAATACCAGAGTGTAACGATTCACATCGAGCTTCGGCCCGACCCACTGCTTCCGTTTGCGCTGCTAACCTTGCCTCAAGGTCTGTTACTAATTCCTCGAGCCTTTGTACATCAGTCTCGGTTGCCGCAGAACGCTCTGTCAAGGCTGCATAGGAAGCCTTAGACTCTGCAAGCCGTTGTCTCAACACTTCAATCTCAGTTTTGGCTTGAAACAAGTCTTGCTGGGCCAGCGTCAAACGCTCATCTGCCCTCAGTTTTTTCAGACCTATCTGTTCAAGCGATTCTTGGACTTCACCCTGGCGAGTCTTAATACTCTGTTGTTCTTCTTCAGCTTTCTGCCGTTCAATATTAAGAAGGTCTTGTTTACGTTGAAGGCGGGACGACTCGTTACCCAAGGTTCCTAACTGCAGGTCATACTCAAGTAATGCTTTCTCATGCTTTCTTTGATCCCCGTCAAATCCTGCAATCTTTGACTCGAGATCGACCTGCGCATGGTTGAGTGTTTGAAGTTCGGCCGTGATGACCTCTGCCTTACTTCGCATAGTTAGCAGTTTACTCTGCAGCTCTTTCACTTCTCGTTTAGTGGCCAGTATCCCAAGCGCCTCAGTCTTACCTCCACCACATACCAATCTTGAACCACTGAAAATATCTCCTGACAATGTCACAATCTGTCGACTTGTCTGGCCGGCAACCGTTATCGCCTGCTCAGGAGTTTTAGCAATCGCAATCTGCCCAGCGACTACGCGAATGGCTTCACGGATAGCCGCTGCGTATGGGCCCTCAACTTTAACGACAGATTCCACCGACAAGAGTTCTGCAGGCGTTATATTTTCAGATTGTTCAGTTTCTACAGGTGAGTCATCCACCACCAGAAATCCACAACGACCTGCTTTTTCCTTGCGAATGTACGCCAACCACTCCGTCGCATGAACATGCCGAGACACTACAACGTACTGCAACAGATTTCCCAAACAAGCTTCAACAGCACATTCGTACTCAGGAGCGACGTTGACGTAATCAGCAACTGATCCTAAATGAGGAATGGTTTCACTCTTTTGCGAAAGGATAAACCGTGCACCGTCAATGTAACCGGCTCGTGCCGCACTTAATTCTTCGAGAGACTGCAGACGCGCTGCAAGAGTCGCGATATCGCGATCAGATGTATTAGCCTTGTCAAGTAAAGCACTATGTTGCTCACGAAGCGTAGATAATTCACGTTGACACTTGCCATAAGTTTCTAAAACTGTATCTAGATCCTTCTGCACAAGAGCACGTGCTTCAGCCATCGTTTGATGTGTCGCTGAGAGTTGCTCAGTTTCAGACTGCACATCCTGGTTTTCAATATCAATCTTAGCTAAGTCATCAAAAAGTCTCGTTTGGGCATTTGTTGCGTGCTCTAAAGCATGCTGCAGCGTGGTCGCAGTATTAATAACTGAGAACACATCACTTCGGCACGCCTCAACACCTGTCTCCTTATCTTCTACAGTTTGCCGAATCCCTAGGTTCTCAACTTCAACTTCCGACAATTGCTGAGCAACCTGATCTCGCTCACGTCTCACTAAATCAGCGTTCTTTCGACGTTCTGTAAGATCGATACCCGCCGGCTCTTGACGTAATTCGAGATTGCTAACTTCACTACGTAATTCCTGCAACGTTACATTTAAATTTGAGATCTGTTCTTTATCAAATTCGATCTGCTGTTGCCGTTTTTTAATATCAAGGTCACACGCATGAACGGTGTCACGATTTGAGGTGACCTTGGTTTCACTTTCAGCCAACTTGACACGCAACTGCTCTTGGCGCGTTTCGACCTGGGAGAGACTGTCTGCAGCGACCTCTTCTCGGGAACGTGCTTCCGCAAGTTCGAG
>DODG01000304.1 GCA_003509065.1 Acidobacteriota bacterium | reverse complement strand
TTTAATTACGGTATTCCAAGAAAAATCACGCTCGACGATGGAGCGACCAGCTTGGCCCATCGTTGCAAGACGTTCTCGTTGACCAATCGCGTCCCGAATGACCGCAGCCAGCGCTGTTACACTCCCTGGTTCGACCAACCACCCGCTGACACCAGGCTCGACCTTGTCTGGCAAACCACCAACCATGGTGGCGATAACTGGCCGCCGATGCGCCATCGCTTCAAGCGTAGCCAGCGAACTACCCTCGTAGAGAGTGGGATGGATAAACAATGAGGCCGTCTCGTACCAAGCATGTACGTCCGCGTCAGACAAGCGACCAGTAAATACTGTCCGACCGCCAATGC
Organism: Acidobacteriota bacterium; assembly: GCA_003509065.1. The sequence continues at coordinate 2,640 of DODG01000304.1, read as the reverse complement.
CAAGCTGATTAACCAGTTTCACCAACGCCTGATGTTCTGGCCCCTCACCCACGACAACCCATCGCCAATTCTGCTCAAGCCCACTCACGGGTGTCTGGCCAGATTGGGATTGATTGACTTGAGCTAACGCCCTTGCCAGGACATCGAATCCTTTATTCTTATCCAGACGTCCGACGCTCAAGATAAGAAATTCGCTTGGTGTAATCCCGTTAGTCGTTCGTTGTTGTCGTCCTAACTCAATACTTGCATAGCGATCACAGACTTCAAGATCCACGGCATTCGGCACGACCGTTACACGTGATTCCTGTGTTCGGAGATTAGACACAACGTTTGGCACCATTGACTTGTCGGTTGCAATGATGCAGTCAGCCGCGCGCGCGCAGGCACGAACCGCCAACTGTAACGGCCGGTTCGCCAACGCTTTCAACGCTGATCGCGTATGACCACGGCCACCAAATTCCTCCATACCATGTGGATTCAACACAAACGGTACTCGGCAAGTATCCAACTGTCGCGTCCGCGCAAACCCTAAAACACTTGCCCCATGCCCATGCACGAGATCAATCTGTCCATCTTGAGCTAAACGGGCTGCCACACGACCTGCCCGCCAACCAAAAAATGGGTACGCGCTATTGCGGTCAAGAATCGTAGTTCCTCGGTATCCAAAGCCGGGAAAGGTCCGATAAGAGATTGGATGGAAGGTGAGATGTTGATGATTGAGAATCTCTGAATGTTGCGAATTCACACCCTTCATCAATGGTCTCGTAATCAATGTCACCGCCGTCCCTGATGCGAGTAGATGACGGACAAGGTCATCAACATGCCGCTCGAGTCCACCGGGACCGTGCAAGGAAGCCATCGCCCGAGTGACTATGGCAATTCGCAACGGCGACATCTGGTTCATATTTTCGCCATCTCAGTCCTGCGAGTTTTCCTAACGCAATGCAGCACTCTCAATAAGGTCACGATACAGTTTTACAACACGACCAACGACGATCTCTGCATCAAAAATTGCTTCAACATGCACCTTTGCTGCCTGACCAAGACGTTGTCGAAGCCCTGCGTCATTAATGAGTCGATTCACATCATTACTAAGTTTATCGACATCATTCGACAAAAGGCCGGTCTCTTCATCTGTAATGATGTCCCGCGTGCCACCTGTATCCATGGCCGCGATCGGAGTACCCAACGCGGCCGCCTCGAGGAGCACCCGACTGAGTGACTCGGGACCATGGGAAGGGAATATCAACACTGATGCATGCCGCATCCAGCAAAGAGCCTCAACCCTCGGCAGCCAGCCCATGAATCGAATATCGCAGGTGGAACGTTTTGCCAAGGTTTCCAACAACGGTCGGTCAGGACCATCACCAACAATGACAAGCGGTCTATCAAGCTTGGCTTGTTCAAGAACTGAAATCAATTTAAGTGAGCCTTTATTAGTCGCCAGTTTTCCAACATATAGAGCGTATGGAGATTCAAGGGGTGAAGCAGAGCCCATGGTGGCTTTGCGAACCGCTTCGACATTTATAGGATTCGGAATCTGCTCGATTCGAGTTGTACGCAACTCTGGCGCGCGTTCGCGCAGATTGTCCGCCATTGAAGTGCTCACCGCGATGACCGCATTGGTTTGGCTAAGGGCACGCCGCTTCATCGATAAATTCGCCTGCATATATGGGATCATCGGTAGAGCGAGGGGCCACGCCAAACCCGCTCTTGGCCGTACGCACTGAGTCATCATGCTTGTGGAACAACCAGGACATAACGTGGTCGCTTTGTAATCATGAATCAAATCGGACCAATAGCAGATCGGCCAATAGTCACGAACCGTACAAACAACGGGAATATCTTCAGCGTTCGCTGCAGCAATTGATGGTGGTCCGCTCAATCGGTGTTGCCCGTGTACCACAGAAATTTTCTCAGCTCGTATAAGCGTTCGAAGAAAATTACCATACCGTCGAGAAAGTCTCTCACTCTTGAAGTAGTTCCGTACATAGGGAATGTCAGGGCTGTACGCTTGATAATCTAAAACCTGAAAACCATCATAAACTTCGACATCCACGCTAGACGATTGACCAACACGTGGCCGAGTGACAACAACATGGTGTCCATTTGTACGTAATGCACTAGCTAATTCATACGTACTCCACCCGCTGCCACCGCATACCGGTGGAAAGGCATCGGTACTAATTAGGACACGTAACGGGTCACTGATCGTTTCTGACACGCTTGACACAGCTCCAGGTGAAATAACTATCCCACACTTGTCCGTCGATTGAGCGCACTTCGAATACCTTGTTCAAGCTTTCGACAATGACTATCCCATCCATAATGATTCACAGCACGATGCCGAGCAGCTACAGCTAACTTCTGGCGATTGACCGAATCGGCAAGTTCAGTTAACGCCGTAGCAAGAGCTGTAGGGTCCGAAGCATCGTACAATACGCCTTCCCGTCCATCTTCAATCAACTGTGAGAGCCGATCAATATTTGGTGCTACTACCGGAAGTCCTGCAGCCATGTACTCGAAGACTTTCAGTGGAGACCAAAAGAATCCCAGAGATAGGGGTCCAAATGCAGTCACATCGAAAGGTGCTACACCAATATCAGCGGCTGCAAGGCATGCTGGCATTTGGTTGTGCGG
>DODG01000307.1 GCA_003509065.1 Acidobacteriota bacterium | reverse complement strand
CACCGTAATAGCCTATTCGACAATCGCCGCATATCAATTTCGTGGTGGTGGGAGGTTGTTGGAGCTACTGGCTGGTGTTGATCCTAAGACTGGCGCCTTAATTACGGCAATTTTCTGTGTAATCTATACCTCACTGGCCGGCATGCTATCGATTGCCTATCTAGATGTGGTTAATGGCTCGATCATGACCATCGGTGTTGTGCTAGCTACGGGCTTTCTTGTTGCTGATGCCGGTGGTTTATCGGTCGCGCTCACTCAATTGAGACCTGATCAGGTCTCCTTATTTGGTTCCCTCTCGCCACAAACAGCTCTAGCGCTTTTCTTCCCAACGATGTTTTTACTGCTGGGCGAAGCGAACATGTACCAGAAGTTTTTTTCAGCGAAAGACGCACGTGCCGCTAAGATGGCAGTGGTTGGTTGGATTGCTGGCACGGTCATCGTAGAGACACTTATTGATTCGATAGGAGTCTTTGGTAGTCAGGTGATACCGGGATTAGGGACAGAGGCTTCTGAGGCGATCGTAATTAGTGTAGCCTTGCAAGCGCTTCCCACAGTTGTAGGTATTGTGCTTGTGTGTGGCGCCTCTGCCATTGTCGTATCAACAGCAAACAGCTTCCTGTTGACCCCTGCAACTAATTTAATGCGTGATGTCTATCAAAGATTTATTAATCCAGATGTCACTGGCGCCCAAGTGCTTCTTTATACACGCTTAATGGTAGTAGTCCTCGGTGTGATTGGTTATGTTGCAGGTAACTTTTTCCCTACCATACTGGCGATGGCGTTATGGGCGTATACGATGTACGGAGCGAGCATCACGCCGGCGTTGTTGGCGGCTTTCGTTTGGCCTCGTGCGACTAGACTGGGTGGAGTAGCGTCGATCGGCATGGGTATTATGACTACTCTTGTGTGGGAGATCATAGGCATGGCACGTGCAGTGGACGGTGTAGCAATTTATCCGTTTGGGTTCCAAACAATATATCCGGCGCTGACCTTATCGATTTTTACGCTGATAAGTGTGAGTTTAGTTACAAGCCGAGTTGATAGTTAATAGAGCGTCGATGTTTAAATCATGAATATTTTACTGATTTCCACCTATGAGATGGGTCGCCAGTCGTTCGGATTGGCATCGCCTGCTGCTTGGCTTCGTGAAACAGGGGCTGTAGTGACGTGTGTTGACGTGACGCGTCAAAAGTTTCCAGAAGCATTTGCTGCGACGGCTGACTTAGTAGCTTGGTATCTACCGATGCACACCGCCACACGACTAGCGGTACCATTCATACAAAAGGTGAAGGCGCTGAATTCTCGGGCACATTTATGCTGCTACGGTCTTTACGCCACACTAAACACTGATTATCTCACTGGTTTAGGTGTCAAGACGGTACTTGGCGGTGAATTCGAATCGGACCTAGTCTCGCTAGTGGCTCACTTGAATGACAAAAAGGACGCCAGTTTGCCACAAACCATTGGTACCAAGTTGTCTCGTTTGGATTTTCGAGTGCCGGACCGAGAAGGTTTACCAGCGCTATCTACGTATGCGTCTCTTATAACGAGTGACGGATTGCACCGGGTCGTTGGTTACACAGAAGCCAGTCGAGGTTGCAAGCATCTTTGTCGGCATTGTCCAATTGTTCCAGTTTACCAGGGCCGGTTTCGTATCGTGTCACCTCAAGTCGTCTTAGCCGACATTCGCAATCAGGTTGGGGCCGGCGCTCGCCATATAACTTTCGGCGATCCGGACTTTTTTAATGGTATTCGGCACGCCATGTCAGTCGTTGAAGGATTGAACAGGGAACATCCTGACATTTCCTATGATGTGACCATCAAGATTGAGCATCTACTCACTCATGCCGATTGTCTCCACACATTACGAGAAACTGGTTGCCTGTTTGTCACAAGCGCGGTGGAATCACTTGACGATAAGGCCTTACTTGCGCTCGACAAGGGTCACACCAGGGCCGATTTTGAGAAAGCGGTTCATCTTTGTGCGGACGCTGAGCTTGCCTTGGCGCCGACGTTTATTGCTTTCACTCCTTGGACGACTTTAACGAGTTACTGTGAACTATTGGAATCCATTGCAACGCTTGGGCTCATTGATGCCGTAGCACCGATCCAGCTCGGGATACGTTTACTCATTACAAGGGAATCACGGCTGCTTACGCTACCAGAAATAAAGTCTCTTATTGGCCCATACGATTCTGAGCGCCTTATCTACCCGTGGTTGCACCCAGATCCGCGTGTTGATGCACTTCATGAGGCTGTCATGCAGCTTATTGGGAGCCGCCCGTCAGAATCCCGCTCTGAGATTTTCGACGCCATTTGGACAATTGCGCACGAACGATCCGGTTTACCAATTACTGATATCACTCACAGTGCACCAATGACTCAAGCTCGGGCCGCTGTCCCGTACCTTAATGAACCTTGGTATTGTTGAGCAGAACCAACCCAGGAGCAGGTAGCTCTAGTCTAAGTGATGTTCATCGGTGGAAACTAGTTATGCAGAAACCTCGCATTCTTATAGTAGCAACCACCACAGGTTATCAGGTGCGTGCCTTTGGTGAAGCTGCAGAAAGGCAGGGGGTCGAGCTTGTCTTCGCTACAGATCGATGTTTGACACTTGATGATCCATGGCGTGACCATGCCATTCCGATTCGATTTCACGAAGAGGACGTGTCAGTCGCACGCATTCTGGACATGGCTTCATCCAGCGCGGTTGACGGTGTGCTGGCGGTTGGCGATCGACCAGCGGTGTTGGCAGCCTTGGTGACCGACAAGCTTAATCTCGCTGGACATCCATCCGAAGCAGCGAAAATAGCCAGTAATAAAGAACTATTCCGGAAGTGTCTCCTTAAGGCTGGCTTACCCTGTCCGGCTTTTAAGGTGGTAAGGGTTGACGACACAGGGGGCGATTTGGACAACCATCCTGATTTTCCGTGTGTGGTGAAGCCCCTTGCGCTTTCCGGTAGCCGAGGCGTGATTCGAGCCGACGATACCGAAAACCTTCAGGCAGCAATTACACGTATCCGTCTATTGCTGTCTCAACCTGATTTACGTGTTCAACAGGATGAGGCCAATGATGCGATTTTGATCGAGGAATTCGTAGCGGGTAAAGAGTTTGCTTTGGAAGGAGTGATCGAAACAGGGAAGTTACACGTAATGGCAATTTTTGAGAAGCCGGATTTACTAGAGGGTCCGTTCTTTGAGGAAACGATTTACGTAACGCCGCCGGAGAGTGTGTTGGCAAACGAAGATCGTATGGTGGCAGCTGTGGCCAATGCCGCGAAAACAGTTGGGTTATACCATGGTCCTATTCATGCAGAGTGTCGTGTGGATGGAGATAAGATAGTTGTAATCGAGATGGCGGCTCGTCCCATCGGCGGCTTGTGTTCAGGGGCGCTCCGATTCGAAGACAAACACTCAAATACCTACAGTTATGAAGAAGTTCTGCTTCGCCATGCAGTTGGCGACTCGATAACTGGTTATGTCCGCGAACACTCGGCTTCTGCGGTAATGATGGTACCCATTCCGGTTGGAGGTCGTCTGTTGAGTGTTAGTGGAGTGGAGCGCGCTAAGAGTGTGCCAGGCGTTGAGACCGTTATAATCACAGCTAAGATCGGTCAGGAGTTAGTCCCGATACCAGAAGGTGCAAGTTACCTAGGATTCATCTTTGCGAAGAGCGAACGGCCAAGTCTAGCGGTAGAGGCGGTCAGACATGCCCATGGCATGCTCCGGTTCGAGATCGCACCGTCGCTATCGCTTTATCCCTTAGCCTGTTCAGGTACGTAATCCGGTGGTAGCGCTGAGCCTTCACCGAAAAAGAAATCTTCCATCTGTTTAGCTACCAGTTCCTGAGCTTCTTTCTGCCATGGCATTAATCGGTATTCGTTCAGGATCATCTTCATACGTTCTTCCCACATTTTCCATGCTTCGGCAGAAACCTTTTCGAAGACCTTCTTACCAAGATCACCGGGCCACGGTGGTTCGTCGAGGCCGGGAAGTTCTTTTTGTAATTTGACACACTGCACGAGACGTGGACCATCACTTGTTGTCATTGGATACCCTCACAAGATTTATTAACACTAATGTATCTTACTGGAAGATGTTGAGATTGTA
>DODG01000141.1 GCA_003509065.1 Acidobacteriota bacterium | reverse complement strand
GTTAGTTAACATAATATACATTATCAGACTCTAGATATCACGAGAACTAGAATCGGCAGAGTCTCTTCTACGCTTCCCCATGTTATGGTGTCCTCTGTGTTTAAGATCCTTGACCGCTATATTCTCAGGGAAATACTTCCACCGTTCTTACTGGGTCTTCTGGTCTTCACATTCATTTTATTGATCCCTCCATTAATGGATGTGGCTGAGAGCCTCATTGCTAAAGGAGTCGGTGGTTGGACGATTCTGCGTCTCATGATGACCCTCGTTCCTCAGGCGCTTGGCATCACGCTTCCAATGTCGTTGTTGATAGGTCTTCTGATTGCATTTGGTCGTTTGTCAGGAGATCGTGAGGCCGTTGCGATACAGGCCTGTGGGGTCAGTCCAAGGCGGCTGCTTCGCCCGGTTTTACTTATGGCTGGTATAACGGCGGTAATTACAAATTACGTGCTGGTATCAGCGCTGCCCGATGCCAATCAAACGTTTAGAGAGATTACCTATTCGGTTATTGCCTCAAGGACGCAGGATGAGGTTAAACCGCGGGTTTTCTATGAAGACTTCCCCAACATCATTCTTTACATTCGCGACGCCTCAGTCGACGGTCAGGTCTGGCAGGATGTATTTCTGGCGGACACTCGTAATCCAGAACGCCCAGAAATCTTTGTCGCTAGTGAAGGTCGGATGTTGTTGAATAAAGATCGGCGCCAGGTGTCGATTATGCTCACCTCCGGCTCTCGTCACGAGGTTGCTCCTGATATGCCTGAGGAGTATGAGATTCACGAGTTTGAACGGATGGTTATGGCCCTGGATCCAGAAACTGTCTTTCCCGAAATTGGTCCCGAGCGGGGCTATCCAGAGATGACAATTTCCGAGCTCAAAGTCGAGTCTGAACGGTTACGCGATGCTGGAGAATCTCCTCATCGACCAATAATGGAGATCCACAAGAAGTTTTCTATTCCTTTCGCTTGTTTTGTGTTTGCCTTTATTGGGCTTGGTTTGGGACTGAGTCATCGGAAAGATGGTAAATTGGCCAGCTTTGTTCTGGCCATAGGGGTGATTTTTTCCTATTACGTCGTCATGTATATCGCAGAGGCTTTGGCTAAAGGTGGTCAGGTCTCACCTCACTTAGCGATGTGGTTGCCTAACGTGCTTCTTGGCGTTCCAGGTGTTTTATTGTTGTATGGACGTCAAACTAGTACCGAGCGCCTTGGCAGCTTACGTTTGGCTCTCTTCTTTAAACGCATTCTGGCAAATTGTGCGCGGCCACTTTTAAAGCTTCGAGGTAAGCGATCGACTCATACCCCTCGAACGTTTAAGTTCTTGGCGTTTAAGCTGAATCTCTTGGATCGGTACATTACTCGTCAATACTTACGGGTTGTCGGGCTTTCCTTTTTTGGTCTTATCGGTATTTTCTACATTGCGACATTTATCGATTTGTCAGATAAGTTGTTTAAAGGTCAGACGTCGGGCGGAGCTCTTATTGAGTATTTCTGGTTTGCGACTCCCCAGTATGTTTACTACGTACTTCCAATTTCTGTGCTTATTGCGACGTTGGTTACCATCGGACTATTAACGAAAAGCTCTGAATTGACAGTTATGAAGGCTTGTGGAATCAGCACTTATCGGACCGCGGCTCCTCTTATTTTTTGCGGTGTGATTGGGAGTGCCCTACTTTTCGGTATTGGCGAAACCATTCTTGGCTCGGCGAATCAGCGTGCAGAAGCAATTCGTCATGTTATTCGAGGTGGATCTCCTCAAACCTTTGACGTGTTGAACCGGAAATGGTTTGTGGCGCCTGATGGGTCCATTTATCACTACGCTTATTTAGACCCCGATCTAGAGGAAATTCATGGTCTGTCTAAGTATGAATTTGGATCGCAACAATGGACCTTGGCGAAGAGAACGTTCATTAATAGAGCTTCCTTTAAAGGGGACTGGGAGGGAACGTCAATCTGGATTCGAGAATTCGATAATAAGCTCAATCTAATGCCCTACACAACGACCGAACAAGGCAGCCTTTCTTTAGAACCTCCTGAGTTTTTTGTTACCGAACAACCAGATGCGGAACGGATGAGTTATCGTGAGCTTGAACGATATATAGCGGAACTGCGCACAAGCGGTTTTAATGTCGTCCAGTTGACGGTCGACATGCAACGAAAATTATCGTTTCCTTTCGTTACTGTGGTTATGACGTTGATCGCTGTGCCATTTGGGGTATTGGGTGGAAAACGAGGCGCCATGTATGGAGTTGGCGTTGGACTCATTCTGGCAATTGTTTACTGGGTTACCATTAGCATTTTCGGAGCAGTAGGGAGTGCCGGTCTGCTCACGCCCGTACTTGCTGCGTGGGCTCCGAACATTCTGTTTTGTGCTGGAGCAGGGTACCTCTTGCTTTCAGTTCGCACGTGAACAAGACTCCTTTTAGTTAAGAAATAAAAATTCTGTATGCCGCTCCTCCTTTTAGTACTTGCTCTCACACTGGACTTCCCTGGCTTGTTCGGTGATCCGAGCATTGGTC
>DODG01000230.1 GCA_003509065.1 Acidobacteriota bacterium | reverse complement strand
GTTATGCTGCACCTCCTCTGGTGGTCCTGCATACGGTCTTCTATTTTTGATAAAATCTTAACATTTCTTGACATTCTGCTCCCTTGAACGTGGGCCGTCTTAATTGAATATCCGGCTGCCATGGCAGCTTTCGTAGCATTTTGTCCCATGCAGTAGGCTTCAACGAAATGGGCTTGCCGTGGGGGCAGGAGTAGTTCTTTGGATAAAGGTGTCATAACGCGTGATCCTTAATACCGGTTTACCGTTTCGATATATTTATTCCAGATGATCATTGACCGCCGGTCAGCATTGTAGGCCGGCCATTCTATAAGGTCCTCGTGATTGGGGTCGCCGTTAGCGGCAAACGACCCCCAGGTCTTCTGGATCACTCGGGAGAGGGCTGTTGCTTCATTACTTTGCAGACCGGCGATCATTGGCGGCATCCATCTGTCAAAGGTATTAAATACAAAGGGGAGTTCGATGCAGTGACAGGCACGATAGGCGCTCTCGGGTGCTGACCAATCGATCCGGTAAAGCCAAGTGTCAATTCCTTTGTCGCTGAGGTCAGCGGCAAAGTCGGATGTTTGTCCGGCGAAGTTTGCCTCATTCAGGCCTGAACTGAGTATTTCCATCGGCGTGGCGCCGGGCTGTCGATTACGGCAATAGCTTAGCATCTCCTGCCACTTTTCTCCGAAATCTCGTTTGAAGACGTCTTCAATCTGTGCGTCACTGGCATTCTCAATGTCGGGATTTCCGGCCAGGAAGGCATGCATTTCATCGTGTGCGAAGCCCAGCATAATTTCTTTGCCTTGGGCGCCTTTAAGTGCTGCTTCGTGAACGCCGTCGGGAATGACTTCTCCATCCGCAACTGGCATAAGGGGAATATTCGTAGCGGCAAACTTTGCATTTTGTCGGGCCAATATTGACTGTGCATCCAGAATATCTTCAACGGGAAGCGTCTTCAGATCAACAACTGAAACACCGGCAATTTTAGCGAGATCTTCGGCCTTTTCTGCAGCTGTATCCGGAGTTTCAAAGCTGTCATAACGTCCACTCTGAAGTATAACTTTATCAAAACATATACGGGCCTTTTCATTGGCCAGCAGGGCATAGGCGGAAATGGCTCCCGCCGATTGTCCCATGAGTGTCACGTTATTAGTATCACCACCGAAGGAATGTATATTATTGCGGACCCATTCAAGTGCCAGCATCTGGTCTTGAATTCCTAAATTCCCATTTGAAATTTCCGGGTGGCATAGAAAGCCGAGGGCCCCCAGACGGTAATTGACGCCGACCAGAACTACTCCTTGATCCCGCGAAAAACTGGTTCCGTCGTACCAGGGTAGCGATCCCGCCCCCGAGACAAAAGCCCCTCCGTGGATCCAGACGATAACCGGACGTTTTCCGTTATCCGCTTCCGGGGTCCATATATTCAGCGTCAGGCAGTTTTCATTATAAGGTAATTCGAAATCCCCCATGACGCTTGCAAGTCGCGAGGGGCGTTGCGGGGGGATCGGTCCCTCTTCAACCGCACTGGCAATTCCCTCCCAAGGCTGGACCGGTTCAGGTGGTTCAAAACGACTGTCGTCGGTGAAGCGGGCTGCATAGGGGACGCCAAGGAACCTCATCACGCCGTCTGAGATGTTTCCCTCGATTTGACCGAGATTTGTATCGGCTATTACTGATCCAGTATTCTGGGACAATTTTTCCTCCTTTACCCCTATCTTAAAAAAACAATTAGTGTAGCGGCTACTTTTGTTCCGCTAGTTTTGCGAGGGGATTTATAATAAGTTTTTCACCTGCCATGAATATAATGACGATCGCAAAACATGAAGCAAAGACCATCGAGGCATTAGCGGTCGTTTGCGCCCGCAGCATGATCACCCCTATACCGCTTTCAGCTCCGAACAACTCTGATACCAGGGCAATCTTCCAGCAGACACCATAGGCAATCCTGATTGCGGCAATCACGTACGGAAGCAGCATAGGTATCGTAATTTTGATAAATATCCGAATTCTATTTCGGGTAAAGCTGCGTCCCATCTCAAGGATTTCTTGGTCAAGTTCCCTCAAGCCTTCGGCGAGGTTCACAAGGCAGAACGGCGTCAATATGGCAACTTGCACGAACATTACGGAAAAATCGGAGGCGCCAAACCAGATGATCGCCAATATGGCCCATCCAACGGATGGAAAGGAATTGAGGAAGGGTTTGATCCGTTCATGTACGATGACGCGGGCCAGAGGAAATCTTGCTGGGATTAAAGCCAGGATTAAACCTAATATTACACTTATGATGACTGAGCCGATTACGCGGAGAGTGCTGATCAAAATATCGTCAAGGAACACCGGGTCGACAAACATCTCCACTAAGCTTCTGCCAACGGTTAAAGGTCCAGGCATGACTAGATCGGATATATTCCTTGATAAAGCCCACCATCCGACGATAAGACCGATCACTAGCAACCAGGAAAAAAAGCTATCCGCAATGGCTGGAAAAGTTGACGTTTTGGACTGGTCATTTGTTATGTTAAATGCCTGCATTGTGCTCGGCCAGTTTGTTTTGGATGGGGTTAAATATGAACCGCTCTGTCGAATAAACGAATATGATGATGATGAGTATCACGACTAGAATCAGCGGAGTGTCAAAATCCTGCCGCGCCAGGTTAAGCAGATACCCGAGCCCACTGTCACCTCCGAAAAGCTCGGCAGTTAATGCAACTTTCCACGATACTCCAAAACTGATCCTTAAGGTTGCAAAAAGGTAAGGGTAAAGGCTCGGTACAATTATCAACATAAGATTTTTAAAGCCGGATCTGGTAAAGCTCTCTCCCATTTCCAGGATCTCGTTGTCGAGTTGCCGAAGTCCTTCTCGAATGTTTATGATAGCAAATGGGATTAAGACCATACTGATGGCGAAAATCACCGTGAAGTCGTTAATTCCGAACCATAGAACTGCCAGAAGTGTCCACCCAATTCCAGAAAAGGAGTTCAGGAATGGGGTCAAGCGACGGTCAACCGCCTTTCTGGCAACAGGGATGTAGTAAGGGAGAAGAGCCAGCATGAAGCCGACAGAAAATGAGAAAGTGATGGCTACGAGAATGTGGAAAAACGACCAGAACATGTGGCCAATGAAGTTTGCGTCGGAAAAGAATTCTGTAAACCTCACCGCCACTGACCATGGACCGGGCATGACATATGCCTCTACCAGAGAACTGTAAATACCCCAAAGACAGAGACACGCAAACGTAAAGATGTGAGCTGCACGACGATTGAGACGTCGTGCAGCCTCATTTTCGTTTTCCATCTTTGTTAAGATGGTCAGCAGCTACTCGCGTATTGCATGTTCCCAAACTACAGAACTCGCCGCAGGATACTTTTTGATTATCCCCATTTCCTTTGCATTCTGCCACACGGTTTCCATACTTTTCATGTCGCTTTTGCTTACAACAGCCGGGAAAAATGCAAATCTTTTCATCCAGACAGCAAAAAATTCCGGTGAAATCTTGTTTGTTTTGCTGATAGCTTGACCAACCTTCTTGGGGTTGGCAACGGCATAATCGACCGATGCTTTTAGCATTCGATTGAATTCCTTAAAGGCAGCTGGACGGGCTTTAAGCTTTTCCGGGTAGGAGACATTTACGGCAGAGACGGTGTCTATCCCAAAAAGTTTGTAGATGTCCTTTGATGTTTCAGCAACGGTGCGATATTTGCCGGATTTGCTGGCCGCATAGGCCTGGGCATGGATCAAAGTAGCGGCATCAATTCGCCCGGTTTCGAGCGCCCCAAGCAATGTAGGAGCAGGCAACTGCACCCAATTCATATCTCCTCCCTTATAGGAGACATTCATTCCGTGAGCCTTCCATAGTGCGATCCGGATCCATGTGGTGCCTGTTGCTCTAAGTGCATAATTTCCGATGGTTTTTCCCTTGAGGTCTTTTACAGACTTGTATGGGCTGTCCGCTTTGACCCATACGCTACCGCCTTCTCGCCCGGCAGCTGCCCGAAGAGCTGTAGAAAGCACCACCAAATTTAAGCCCCGCTTCTTAGCGAGGGGGATCGCCATTACGGCATTCATAATGACATCGAAGCGTTTTGTTGGTGTGGACTGAATGAGAGCAGGAATTGCCAGCGCTTTTGCATCGACTTCGACAGTACTGGATTTAACAATGCCGGTTTTTATTGCGTATAACAGTCCTTCCAGTGAGGGATCTATCAAGTGTGCGTAGGTGATTTTATCTTTTGCCTGCAATGGATTTGTCAGGGCAGCCGTCATTGCAACGATTACTGCTGTACAAATTTTTCTCATAGTGACCTCCCAATTAAAGTGTGGTTCAGTTAGTAATTACTAGTGTTTTTCCATTTTTTTGAATAAATCCGTCAATTTTCCCCTATTAGAAAGCAAAGTTTCAGTGTCTTCAATGATTCTGGGTCTCTTCTCGTTTATTTCGATTGTTTCCAAGACGCGAGTGGGTTTGTCCGAAAGTAGAACGATGCGGTCAGCAAGTATCAGCGCTTCATCGATGTCGTGGGTGACAAAAACAATCGTCTTCCTGGTTTTTTTCCATATGGTGATAATTTCGTTTCGGAGATGTTGTCTTGTGTTCAAATCAAGGGCGGCAAAAGGTTCGTCCATTAAAATAATTTTTGGATCTACCGCCAACGCCCGAGCTATTGCAACCCGTTGGCGTTCACCGCCTGACAGCATAGACGGGAATTTCTCCATATCATTATCCAGCCCGACCAATGAAAGAAGTTCGTGAGACCTTTGGAGCATAACGTCTTTATTTATCTCGTTTGAACGCAACTCCATTCCTAGGGTCACATTTTTAATCGCGTTTCGCCACGGCACCAGCCTTGCCGACTGAAAAACGTAGGAAATATCTTTCCATGCATTTTTCGCTGATTTCCCATCAATAACCACAGTTCCCGAACTGATGTCCAGCAGACCCCCCATAATCCGGAGTGAGGTTGATTTTCCGCAGCCGGACGGACCTAAGATTGCAATAAATTCACC
>DODG01000219.1 GCA_003509065.1 Acidobacteriota bacterium | reverse complement strand
ACCCCAACCACTTTGCCATTACGCTCAGAACTCTGGATGCTAATAATACCGACTCCGCCTCTGGACTGCACGCGATATTCTTCTAAATTTGTGCGTTTACCATAACCGTTCTCACAAACCGTCATTAGAGCGCCATTGGGCTGGATTTCGACCATTGCTACGACCTCGTCACCCTCTCGGAGCTTAATACCTCGGACTCCGCTCGCGGTCCTCCCCATCGCTCGAACACCTGTTTCCGGGAAGCGAATTGCCATTCCTTTCCGAGTCGCTAGCAGGATATCCCTCTTTCCGTCCGTCAGTTCTACGGCAATTACAGAGTCGTCGTCGCCCACCCCCTGAGCAATAATTCCACCTGCACGGGGGTTGCGAAACGCTACAAGGTCGGTCTTCTTAATTACGCCGCGACGTGTTCCCATAACGAGGAAGCGTTCGCCTTCAACCTTAGGCCACTCTCGTACCGCTACCAAAGCAGCGATTTGCTCATCGGCGGCGAGTGAAACAAGGTTGGCAATCGCCTTCCCTTTGCCGCCTGGTCCAATATCGGGTATTTCGTGCACCTTAAGCCAGTAGACTCGTCCACGTGTCGAGAAGATTAGAATATAAGCGTGGGTTGATGCGATGAATAGTTGGGTAACGAAATCCTCGCCACGCGTTCGCATGCCAATTCGCCCTTTTCCACCTCGGTGCTGATGACGGTAAGTGTCGATTGCCGTCCGCTTGATATAGCCGGTGTTGGTCACTGTGATCGCAACATCTTCTTCGACAATTAAATCTTCCACGCAAATTTCACCGCTCACGTCGATCACTTCAGTTCGGCGATCGTCGCCATGCTTTTCGCTAATAGCTTGCAGTTCTTCAACAACTTTTTGTCGGAGCAACAACTCGCTGTCGAGGATTGCGCGGAGCCCCTCGATGGTCTTAAGTAATCCGGCCATTTCGTCGATGATTTTTTGTCGCTCTAAGCCAGTCAAACGTTGCAACTGCATATCGAGAATTGCTTGAGCTTGCAACTGCGTTAGGCTGAAGTTTTCGATCAGGCCTCCGCGAGCCTCTGCTGGTGTTCTAGATCCTCGAATCAATTTGATGACTGCGTCAAGCGAGTCCAGAGCAATCTTCAAGCCCTCTAGGATGTGTGCACGCGCCTGGGCCTTCTTCAGATCAAACTCCATGCGACGCCTTACAACGTCCCGCCGAAAGTCAATAAAGTTTTCGAGCACTTCTGGCAGGCTCAACACTCTCGGGCGGCCGCCAACGATCGCCAGCATGATGATGCCGAACGACGTCTGAAGAGCTGTGTGTTTATACAGGTTGTTTAGAACAATCTCAGGAACCTCTCCACGCTTCAGATCAATGACAATCCGCATGCCATCGCGATCCGACTCGTCTCGAAGGTCTGCTATACCTTCAATGGCTTTATTGCGGACAAGGTCTGCAATTTTTTCGAGTAGTCGGGCCTTGTTAACTTGGTAGGGAATCTCGGTAACAACGATTGACACTCGTTCGCCCTTAGAAGCGGGTTCAATAGCGGTGCGCGCTCGCATTACTACCGATCCTCGGCCGTCTTTGTAAGCCGCACGAATCCCACTTCGGCCGACGATAAAGCCACCTGTAGGAAAATCTGGGCCTTGAATAATCTCGGCAAGGCAAGCTGCCTTTGTCTCGGTTGACTCTTCGTGGTGCTCCAAAAGCCACACGACGCCCTTGATAACCTCACGAAGATTGTGCGGCGGGATATTTGTAGCCATACCCACGGCAATACCTGAAGACCCATTGACCAGTAGGTTTGGAAACGGCGCCGGCAGCACAGTTGGCTCGTCCGTTGTTTCATCGTAATTGGGTATGAAATCAACAGTTTCTTTGTCGAGGTCCATCATCATGCGTTCGGTAAGCGGCTGTAAGCGGGCTTCCGTATACCGCATTGCCGCGGCAGGGTCACCATCGACCGATCCAAAGTTTCCCTGTCCATCGACTAGGCAGTAACGCATGTTGAAACCTTGGGCTAACCGCACCAGCGTGTCGTAAATTGAGGCATCGCCATGGGGATGGTAATTTCCCATGACCTCGCCAACGATCTTGGCGCATTTTCGATAGCCGCGATTCGGCAAGAGACCCATGACCCGCATGCCATAAAGCACACGGCGGTGGGCGGGTTTCAGCCCATCGCGCACGTCAGGAAGCGCCCGTCCAATGATCACGCTCATGGCGTAATCCATGTACGAGCGCTTCATCTCGTCTTCAATGTTTACTAGAGAACTTGAGCTAGTGTCGGTCATGAATAGTCAACGCGAAAATAAGTCAGCATGCCATGGGATTTCAGCCGCCGGAATATCCAGGCAGGTGTGTTCAGATGTCCAAATTTGTCACGTCCAGCGCGTTATCTTGGATGAATTTCCGTCGCGGTTCAACTTGATCGCCCATAAGAGTAGAAAACGTTAAGTGGGCTGCAGCGTGATCCTCGGCTTGTACCTGAAGCAGTGTCCGATTTTCTGGCTTCATGGTGGTTGCCCAGAGTTGTTCCGGGTTCATCTCACCAAGGCCCTTGTAGCGATTAATGCCCACCCCGCGTTTTCCCGCGTTAATGAAATGCGCAACGAGGGCATCAATCGACTCCACCTGGGCCTCATCGTTGCGCAATGTCTGTGTTTTTGCGTTATTCGCAGTGTCTGTGTCCCCTGCACCATTCGCAGTCGTCACAATCATTTGCCCACTGACGCGCCGCACGCTTTCAAAGCTCGCAAGGAGCGTTCGATACTCTCCAGTGGACACAAAGTCTAGGTCGACACGGTGCCGTCTAGGAAAACCGTTCGAGCGATCATCAATATTCAGTGCAAATAAGTTGTGTTCTTCGTCAGGTATTACCGTAACCGCGCGCAGCGTGTGGTTTAAGTTGGCGGCCATGACCCGAACCGTTGTTTCGTCGGCAAAAAATTCCTTGTCGCGAACATTGTGATCCAGCAGGGCCTTAATGACTTCACCACTCGGGCCGCGTCTTTCTACCACCTGCACATACTTTTGGAATGCGACGAGTTTTTGAAGTAGCACTTCAAGATCCTGACCAGAAATTTCTTCCTGTCCCAAGATGCGCAGGCTGCGCGATTCAGCAGCTCGGCTAATTAACCATGCTTCGAGCTCACGCTCGTTTTTGATGTAGTGTTCGGCCTTACCGCGTTTCACGCGATATAGGGGCGGCTGGGCAATGTAGACATGCCCGCCAAGAATTAACGGGCGCATCTTCCGATAGAAAAACGTTAAAAGCAGTGTTCGGATGTGCGACCCGTCAACGTCGGCGTCGGTCATGATAATAATGCGGTGGTACCGCAGTTTGTCTAAGTTAAACTCGCTTTCACGTCCTTCACTCCCGCAGCCAAGCGCGACAATCATTGTTCTAATTTCTTCACTGCTTAGTATTTTTTCCTCACGAGCTTTTTCTACATTTAGTATCTTGCCCTTGATTGGAAGGATTGCCTGAAAGCGGCGGTCGCGCCCTTGCTTGGCCGAACCGCCCGCAGACTCACCTTCGACAATGTACAGCTCGCAGAGTGCAGGGTCCCGCTCTTGGCAATCCGATAATTTGCCGGGCAACGTGCTATTGTCCAGCGCGCCCTTGCGACGCACCAGGTCGCGGGCTTTTCGAGCAGCCGCTCGAGCACGTGCGGCTTCTACGGCTTTATTAAGAATGCTTCTGGCGACCCTTGGGTTCTCCTCGAGAAAGGCTCCAAGGCTATCGTTAATGATTGTTTCTACAATACCCTTCACCTTGGTATTGCCTAATTTTGTTTTTGTTTGGCCTTCAAATTGAGGGTTGGGAATCTTCACGCTAATCACGGCAGTGAGGCCTTCTCGAATATCGTCCCCACTAATACTCTCGCTTAAGTCTTTCGCCAATTTGTTGCGTGAAGCATAGGAGTTAACGGTACGCGTTAGTCCAGAACGGTATCCAGAGAGATGTGTGCCCCCTTCATGGGTGTTGATATTGTTAGCGAACGAATACACTGTTTCGGCGTAACCGTCATTCCATTGAAGAGCAATTTCGACATCAACACCACCCTTGTTGCCATTCATAAAAATTGGCGGGTCATTCACGGCGGTTTTGGTTTTATTTAGAAATTGCACGAATGACACAATGCCGCCTTCATAGGCAAATGAACGACTCTTCCCAGTGCGTTCGTCGTTAAGTGTAATGGTTACACCAGCGTTTAAAAACGCGAGCTCCCGCAATCGTTGCGCTAATGTGTCGAAGCTAAACTCTA
>DODG01000421.1 GCA_003509065.1 Acidobacteriota bacterium | reverse complement strand
TCGTCGGCAGAAGCACCTCCGGCGGTGCGGGTCTTGCTTCATAGAACTGCTGTACAGCGATCTGCACAATGTACTCTTCGCGATTGTCACGCAGCTCCTCGACATCTGCGACGAGTTCAATTCGATCGATAACTCGCCCTCGACGCATTTGAAAGACTTGGATAACCACACCCGCCGGTCCCAGCCGCATACCAAACGCGTCACGATCGCCAAGTGTAGGCAAGGACATTTTCTGTTGCCGATGACGGAGAGTTTTAATGGTCCGAATGGCATCACGCCACTCGGCCGCCTGTTCAAAATGTTCGTCCTTTGCAGCCTGAGTCATGCGCGAAGTAAGAGTATTAAGGAGCTCATGATTTCGCCCTTCAAGAAACATTCGTGTGTGCTCGACGGCTTCCGCATATCGTTCCTGACTGCACACATTAGCAACACACGGAGCTAAACATCGTTTGATATCGTACTCAAGACACGGTCGATCCCGACGCCCTGTGATGACTTCATTGCAAGATCGAATGCCGAAAAGCCGATGTGTGAGAAGCATGGTCTTCCGGGCGAGTGCTGTCGGAAGAAATGGTCCAGCATAAAATGCTCCATCGCGCTGAACTCGGCGTGACACGAGCACCCGTGGAAACGCTTCATTAGTTGTAAGTTGAAGATACGGATAGTTTTTGTCGTCTCGGAGTAAGACGTTGTATTTGGGTGCGCGGTGCTTAATCAGATTGTTTTCAAGCGCGAGCGCCTCAGCTACCGAATCGGTCACGATAATCTCAAGTCGCTCGACATCGTCAAGAAGGGCATCAATACGAGGGCTCGCACCATGAGCACTTAGATAACTACGAACCCTATCCCGCAACACGCTTGCTTTTCCCACATAGATGGTGTCGCCCGCGCCGTTGATATACAGGTAAACACCCGGTTGTTCCGGTAATGTCGATATCTGAACCTTGAGATCTTGGATAGGCATAAGCTACACTGCAAACCGGCGAGCATGGCTTGACGCCGAACTTAGACTCAATGCGACTGAGGCCGCGTGAGTGAAAATCTGCCGATTGCCGTATTATAGTGTCACGCCTGTCTAAACAGAGTTCTCGATGACATTCACCGGCCTTATCGGCGCAACCTGCATGTTCCCTCTCCGCTTGCTAATCGCGATCAGCGTCAAACTACGTCTGCATCCCAACGTATTGACGTTAATTGGCGTACTCATCAACATTTTTGCCGCCTGGGCCTTGGCGCAAGGACGCTTCACATTGGCGGGCATTATCATGACTGTCGCCAATATCTTTGACTTTATTGACGGCAAGGTGGCCGAAGAATTGCAATTGCGCTCAGAGTTCGGAGGCTTCTGGGATTCAGTCATGGATCGGTTCTCAGACATCTCATTATTCATCGGTCTTGTCTACCTTTACGCACAGTTGGGTCGGACCGACTATGTGGTCATTACTGCATTAACCATGATGTTCGCAGTCTTAACGAGCTACACACGCGCACGCGCCGAATCGCTAATCCAAAAATGCAAGGTAGGTTTCATGGAGCGGCCGGAGCGTATTGTCTTATTTATGATCGGTGCTTTTACCAACAGGATGGCTGCGGTCCTCTGGGTAATTTGCATTCTTTCGGCTCTCACAGTAGCCGACCGAATCTACTACACCTGGCGCGAACTTAATCACGAACGGACAGGAGCCACAGTATGACACTGCGCCAACTAGCGTTCTTGCCGTTCTTAGTCCTTTGGAATGCAGCATACTGGACGTACGAGCGTACAACGTGGCAATACGATCTCCTGGTTCTAGCCATATTGGCATTCGTTTGGATTACACCACCCGCCTGGTTAAATGATCCCACAGCTGATGGCCCAGGCCTCATTGGCTGGCTACGCTTGTTTTTTGACTGAAAGGCTTTGCAAGCAAGTCTAGTAATCCTGTCTGCTTTTAGTTGGTTCCTCCGCATTACTAAATATCATCCCGCTCATCGTGGACACCCAGAGCTAAACTCTTACCGGTAAAGTGAATGTCGTGAGTGGCAATTTTTTGACGAAGAAGACGTCTTACCTCACCATAATGTAATTGAGGCACGACCACGCGACGCGCCAACTGTCGCCCCCGGTAAATGACGATTAGCGTCGGCGGGTCACCTTCACGCCAGGTCAAACCACCGATCTCCGTATACCGAACGAAGCCGGTCTCAACCCATATCCCATCTTCGTAAAGCCCACGGCCGATCCGAATATTTAACTGAATAGCATAAGCGTAATAGATAAACATCATACTCTCGCCGAACAACTGCATCGGAGGACGTTGCTGAATAACAAGTTTAAAGAAGACCAACACTCCAAGCACAACACCAATTGCAAGCAAGAGACCATATAACGGTGGACGAGCATTTCGCCACGTCAACAGTGCCGTCCCACGGAGTTGACGAAATCGAAAGTAAGCGAAAAACACTCGCAAGTTGGCAACCAAAAAGCCAACGCCTAGGACCAATAAGATGTTCGACAGTGGCGA
>DODG01000402.1 GCA_003509065.1 Acidobacteriota bacterium | reverse complement strand
GAGCAGGGTATTGGCGATACGATTCGTGCTTCTTTAACTCCCGAGGTTGGTGGTGATAGGTCAGCGGAAGTTCGGTTGTGCCAAGATATTCTTCAGGCAATTGGGCTCCGCAGATTTCGACCAGCAGTGACAGCGTGTCCCGGTTGTGGCCGGACTACTTCAACATTGTTTCGTGAGCTTGCACAGGATATTCAGGTTCATATTGACGAAAAATTGCCTGAATGGCAAAGCCGTCATAAAGGATCAGAAACTTTGCAGGTTGCTGTGATGGGGTGCGTTGTGAACGGCCCGGGTGAGTCGAGAGCGGCTAATATTGGTATCTCTCTTCCAGGTGCAGGTGAAGAGCCTAGAGCGCCGGTGTTTGTTGATGGAGAGCGGGTTAAATTACTGTCAGGTCCCAATATAGCATCGGAATTTATTGAGATGGTTGAGAGCTACGTCGAGACGACTTATGGCGAGAGTTGAGCCGCGTTGGTTTAATCGAGTTTAACTGACGTGCCGTAGGCTAGGATTTCAGATGCTCCTGTTGTGATCATCGAGGATTCATACCGGACGTTGACTACCGCATCCCCACCTTGCGCCTTTGCTTGCTCCACCATTCTTCGAGTTGCCATTTCACGTGTTTCTGCCTGAAGCTTGGCGTACTCTTTGATTTCTCCACCGACTATAGTGCGTAGTGCAGCCACAATGTCACGACCTGCAACCGAGTTTCCGCGTGCAAGTCCCAATATCTCGACAATTTTGCGTTCCGGTACGTCAGGGGTAGTAGTCACAATCATTGCAGGAGTCCTTTTTGTATGGGGGATACGATATTTTTCAGTTTAATTATCCGTACATTTGTGTTGGAGAGGAACAAATATAAGTGGAAGTTACATTGATGGATGCATTCATATGGTAAGGAGATGAGATCTGTCAGCTCATTATGATTAACATATTGGATTCAAGAGTTTATGAATTTAATATGTTAAGCAAAAGGTAAAATGCAAAGAGGATTGAGTTGAAAATGAATTGGCATGAGGTTGATCGTTTTTTGACAGGAGAAGCTTGGTCTGGTTCTCTTATCAGGAAGCACACGGCCGAATTGGCTGACGTGATCGGATCTCGTTGGGGAGGATCCTCACAAGATCGAATGGCTGCAGAATATATTTGTAGCGAAATGAAAGCGGCCGGGTTGGATCTTAGTGATATCGAACCCTTTGAAATCGATACTTGGAGTCATGGATCTGTTTCTATCACCTTGCCGGAGGATAAAAATCGCAGAATCTCATCGCTTCCTTTTCTACGTTGTAAGCCAATCGATTTAGTCACTCCATTATTGGATGTTGGTCATGCTGCGGTACACGAGGTTGAAGAATTTGGAGAGAGACTGAGAGGTGCGATTGTTCTCGCCTCGATTTCCCCCGAGCCTTTTACGTCAGTTGAACCGTTTACAGCTCGAATATCGAGGCTTGCAAACGCTGGTGTAGCGGCGATCATTGCGATAGAACCGAAAACCGGTGGGCGCATGGAATATGCCAATTCCGATGAATGGCTAAACATTGGTCCCCAAAAAGATGCAATTGCCGTGGTGAAAACGAGTTCAGAAGATGGTGCGTATTTGCGAAGGGTTGCCTCAAATACGCCATTGATAAAAGTATCAGTTGACTCCAAGTATTTTGAATCTGAAGCTTACAATACAGTTGCGGAGCTAAAGGGGGATCTTTACCCGGATCATCACCTTATACTTGCAGGCCATCACGATACTGTTATCGGTACTGCTGGCGGTAACGATAATACATCAGGGACTATAGGGGTTATGGAAACTGCGCGAACGCTGGCTGCATTGCGCGACGATTTAGGCATCACGCCGGGCATGTCCATTCGTTTTGCTACCTGGAGTGGTGAGGAACAACATTTACAGGGTTCACGTGCTTACGTTTCTCGCCATTATGTAGAAAATTCACCTGAGCGTGAGAATAAACCGCTGCTGAATATTAACCTGGATGAACTTTCTACTGGGCATATGAAAGGAATTGTTCTTGCTTTTTCCCATCTACGAAAATTTATCCAAGGTCAATTAGACACCATGGACGATGGATTGAAATGTCATGTTCTTTCTCACATGGATGCCCACTCCGATCACTTCCCGTTTGTTGAACAAGCGATTGATGCAGCGATCACATGGCGGTGGCGCTTTTGGGGAAGACATGAGGATGCAAATTTCCATCATGAAAGTGGAGATGCGGCTAATAAGCTCAATGTACGTGAGTTAAAAGAATATGTAGCCCAGCTTGCTAGACTTTTGCTTCGACTGTCCCATGTGCCACCAGATGATTGGCCTGTTAACCCAGTAAATATTTCTGATGTCAATAGGATGATCGAACGTGACGCTGGTAGGAGTCATCCCACCTTCCATTAAGGGGATTGCAAATGAGAGAACGTCATCATAGATCAAATCGTAAGCATCCTCGATTCTGCACTTGTACCTCATGTCAATCACGGCGAATTCAGGTTTCTGCCCCCAAATTGAAGAAAAAACGGAAACCAAAATCTCAACGAGGTAAGGCTGGCAATAAAAAGGTATTTGATTCTGCG
>DODG01000201.1:2991-4395 GCA_003509065.1 Acidobacteriota bacterium | reverse complement strand
TGGGCCGGAATTCTCTAAAAGCTTTCCGGCCCACTTGCTTAGCGATATCTTTGAACTAAACTAGAACTCCATAGCCCACTAACGGAACCGGACAAGGAAATCGAATGGTTGCAACCTACGAGACGAAAACCAATTACAAGGTAGTTGGAAAGACACCCATCAGACACGATGGCTTGGACAAAGTCACAGGAAGAGCCATTTACGGCGGTGATGTGAAAGTTCCCGGCCTTATATGGGGAGATGTCCTGCGTAGCCCGCATACACACGCCCGTATCAAGGGAATAGACACCTCGGCTGCCGAAGCTATGGACGGCGTCTTCGCTGTTCTCACCAACAGTGACTTCCCTTCCGCCGATGAAGGAGAAGTTTCCGCTGGCGAAGACACCGTAAACCTTAAGCGTGATCAAACCAACATCATGGCAGCGAGCAAAGTCCACTATAAAGGGCACGTAGTTGCGGCAGTAGCTGCAGTCGATCGTAACACTGCGGAGGAAGCCGTCAACAAAATAAAGGTGGAATACGAGTTACTCCAACCGATATCAAATGTTGACACAGCCATGGCAGATGACGCACCGATTATTCTCGAAGACTTAATAGGGGATCATCTGGGTGAACAGGTCACCAATACCAACATCGCAAAAATTTTCAGACACGAGTTCGGCGATGTCGAAGATGCATTCAACAAATCAGATCTTGTAATCGAACGCACTGTCGAGATGTCTATGGTGCACCAAGGCTACATAGAACCGCACAACGCCACCGCCATCTGGGCAGAAGACGGAAACATTACCGTTTGGTCAAGCACACAGGGCTCCTTTGGCGTCCGGTCACAGACTGCTGGACTACTCGGAATACCAGAATCTAAGGTGAAGGTAAATTATGTTGAAATCGGCGGAGGATTTGGAGGAAAGACGAAAGTCTACTTTGCACCTATAGCCGCGCTCCTATCACGAAAATCAGGGGGTCGACCAGTTAAATTTGTTATGGACCGATCTTCTGTATTCGAAGCTTCAGGTCCGGCGCCTGGCGGAAAGATTCGAATGAAGATCGGTGTCAACAAAAACGGCAAAATTACTGCGGCCGATACCGACCTGATGCTGGAATCAGGTGGATATCCTGGATCAGCAGTTGGGGCAGCTGGGATATGTGTTTTAGCGTGCTACAACATACCTGCATCAAGAATCACCGGATATGACATTCTTGTAAACAAGCCAAAATCTGCCGCTTACCGGGCACCTGGATCTCCACAAGCATCTTTCGCAATTGAGACTGTGATAGATGAAATTTGCGATGAGCTGGGTCTCGACAAGATTCAATTCCGGCTCGATAACGCAGCCCACGAAGGTACACGTCGCGGTGATGGTGTTCAGTTCATTCGAGTAGGTCTCGAGGAATGTCTTGTGG
>DODG01000201.1:2033-2684 GCA_003509065.1 Acidobacteriota bacterium | reverse complement strand
TCTCGAGGAATGTCTTGTGGCAGCTAAAGAGTCTGACCATTGGAACTCTCCCCTTGGCGATACACCAGCAGGAAAAGCGCGCGGGCGAGGTATAGCATCGGCTTACTGGATGAATGGTGGCGGCAAGTCCACTTGTGATTTGATGATGCAGGACGATGGAACAGTCATGATGAACGAAGGTTCCGCAGACATTGGCGGCACTAGAACTTCTATCGCTATGCAGGCTGCAGAAGTTCTAGGAATTCCGGTTGAGGACTTCCATCCCAGCA
Source organism: Acidobacteriota bacterium (assembly GCA_003509065.1). The sequence goes on along the minus strand of DODG01000201.1, from coordinate 2,415 downwards.
TTCCTGACACCGACTCAATCGGCTTCACAGGAGTAACAGGCGGATCACGAACAACCTACACAACCGGACTCGCTGCCTACAATGCAGCCCAAAAGTTAGTAGATGAATTAAAAGAACGCGTTGCCGAGCTTTGGGAGACTGAAACCGATAAGGTTGATTTCTCCGACGGTATATTCAGCGCAAACGGCGACTCTATTGGCATTCAAGAACTGGCGGGCAAGCTGGATCCTACTGGTGGGCCAGCCACATCTACCGCATCTGTCAACTTAGCAGAGGCTGGCAACGCTTATAGTGTCCAAATCTGCGATCTTGAAGTTGATCTCGCTACAGGAAAAACAGACGTTATCCGTTACACAGCCGTCCAAGACGTCGGTAAGGCAGT
>DODG01000201.1:0-1644 GCA_003509065.1 Acidobacteriota bacterium | reverse complement strand
AACGAGGAATACTTCATCACAGAGGAAGGTGCCATGGCCAATAAATCGTTCCTGGACTATCGCATGCCTACTTCTCTGGACATGCCGATGATCGACACCATAATGGTTGAAGTTCCTAACCCTCTACATCCGTACGGAGTACGTGGGGTCGGGGAAGTTCCAATTTGTCCGCCGCTCTCCGCAGCCACTCAAGCAATCAAACAAGCAACAGGTAAGTCTTATTACGAACTTCCGGTAAAGCCAGGTCGGATCATTGAGGCAACAAACGGGGACTAAGGATTATTAAGATCTATATGAAGGGCGGGTAAAAGATGACAACTGTCTTCCTCCCTTATGCTCTGCGCAAATATGCAGACGGTGCAGAGCAGGTGGAGCTTACAGCGCGCACCCTTGGAGAACTAATAGAAAATCTCGAAACCACTTACCCAGGCGTAAAACGCCACCTCATTGTAGATGGTGCACTCAAGCCAGGCCTGTCGGCAATAATTGGCCACACAGCGACACGACGGGGTCTTCTTCACAAACTTGAAGGGGATGAAGAAGTTCACTTTATAGCCGCTATATCCGGCGGTTAAAGTCAATTAAGCTATTGTTACGCAGCATTGACAGTAATTACTACATCGCATTCATTTACAGGCTGCAAATTACAAAGTAGGGATTCATCACAATGACAATCTCCAAAGCTTCGACAAAGAATGCTTCCAACAACGTTAAATTCCAAAATGGTACGTTGCTGGATGTGCACTGCAAACAGAAGATCGCCGATGGCGTCTCGGTCTTGCTTTCAGCTATTGGTGATGGTGTGGACAAAGAAGGAACAGCAAAAACTCCCACACGTGTTGCAAACATGTACGACGATCTGCTCTCCGGATATACAGTCGACACCACCGAACTTCTGAATGGGGCGATGTTCGAAGTCGAATATGACGAGATGGTGGTGTTAAAAGACATCGACTTCTACTCACTCTGCGAACATCATTTGCTTCCGTTTTACGGTAAGGTCCACGTCGGATACCTTCCCGATCAAAAAATTGTCGGACTATCTAAAATTCCCAGACTAGTTGAAATGTTCGCCCGCCGGCTACAGGTACAAGAACGCATGACCCAGCAGATTGCAGCGGTCATGGACGAATTAATCGAGCCAATTGGAGTTGGAGTGGTGGTCGAGGCACAACATCTTTGTGTGGCAATGCGAGGGGTAAAAAAACCTAACACTGTCATGACCACCAGCGCTGTACGCGGTCTTTTCAAGCGCAATTCAACAACACGAGACGAATTCATGGGACACGTCCGCCATTCATAATCCAGTTAATCGATAGAACAAATGGATCCAAATGCAAAAGTAGCGTTAGTGACCGGAGCAGGAAGGCGTATCGGACGCGCCTTGGCTCTCGCCCTTGGAGACACAGGTTGCCGAGTGGCGGTCCACTATAATCATTCGGAGCAGGATGCCAACGAAACTGCCTCGCTGATAAAAGCTATGGGTAACGAAGCAATCACCGTCAAGGCTGATCTTGAAGACCCTACACAGGTTGAAGACCTTGCTGCGAATGTATACGAGCAACTTGGTTCAATCGAAATCATGGTTAACAATGCATCTGTATTTGACAAAGTGGGGTTGAAAGAAGTTTCAGCAGAAGAATT
>DODG01000410.1 GCA_003509065.1 Acidobacteriota bacterium | reverse complement strand
GTTTCGATGTTTTCAGGAGAGTTCCATTCGATTGGATCGGTTCGGGGCCCAAAATTTGCCCAGGCAACCACCTTCGTATGAGTGTCGTCAACCGGAACACACCAGCGAAAAAACGTGTTACGTCCAAAGTAGCGAGTTTGCTTCCCATCGGCAGTGTGCACAGCCCCCGATTGGGTAACATTAGGGAAAATATTCTCCTGGACGCGCATCCAGATATTGTCGTCAATCCTGCGGGAAATCGTGCAATAAATTGAAAGATCGTTTTCGAAATAATCGACGTCACCAAGCACACCCCAGGCTTCATAGAATTGAGGTCCATTGACCAGTGTATGCAGGAACATAGAGTGCACGGGATCAACACCATTCTCGGTTACCTGTAACCAGTTACATGGAAAAGAACACGTGTAGGGTACCATTTCGGTATCCGGAATCTCAAAGGTGTCATAGACGGGAAACTCCGGTACGCTTTCTGGCGGTCCGAAATACCCAAAAACAATGCCTTTATATTCAAATGCCGGATAAGCACCCTGACGAACCTTGCCATATACAGGGCTGGTTTTCGATTCAGCGCCAGCATCCAGTAAGGTGCCGTCGATACCCCATTTCCAGCCGTGGTAGCAACAACGAATTCCGTCGTCCTCGATGCGACCATATTTTAGCGACGCACCTCTGTGAGCACAGTGCCGGTGCACCAGACCAACCTCTTTATTGCCAGTGCGGAATAGCACCAAGTCTTCTCCCAGTATCCGAATTTCTAGCGGCAATTCCCCCAACTCTTTTGAGAGTGCAATACCATGCCAGTACTGACGCAAGTATTCTCCACAGGGGGTATTTGGTCCGACATGTGTCAACTCGACATCTTCAGCAAGTCGATCCCGTTCTGAATAACCGGTGTAATTTGTAAAATGATTTGTGAATACGTCCATAACTCAATACCCCGCCCTGATATGGAGCGATCTGCTTCAGTCGAAGTTCATCGTTTTCTAAAATAAATTAGCCAGTAGCGGTCAGTCAAACTACTTCTAAGTAGGACTCCCAGAGATCAACACACACTCCAAAGTCCAGTTCATTTGTTTCTCCCCAAATCTCCGAAGCAGTGAAATAAACACTGTAAAGGTGCTCTCCCATCCTATTACCCAGAGCATTCTGATCAGGCAGCACATGAGCACTATGATGTTCTTGAACTAGGCCTCGCTTACCCCGAACATATCGTGGCAGGCGGGTATGGCCTATGGAGTTGATATTCGCAACTGAAACCATATCACCTATCTCAAATTGAGGAGATGGTTTAATGGGCAATTGGGTTGTACCACCTTCGTAGATATACCTCTCAACCTCATTAACATGCAGAGGTGCAAATTCATTGGGCGTCGCACCGGCGTCCATAGCTCCTGATTCCAATTCGTTATCGGTAATTAAGCCTTTTTCAATCATTAATCTTTCGAGACCAATCAACCAATTCTGATAGTAAGTATTTTTCAGATAGTCCACTGGATGCTGATCCTCGATAGCATACCTAGATTCATCTAGGTTCCACTTATCGAGATATTCAACCGCAACAGTCAACGCAAATACCCGCGCCTCCGATTTAGTCTGGAATACGAACTCGTCACATTCACTATCCGATAGAATCGGGCCGAATCCATGCATGCCCCCTAAGTCGTGCCACCCGTTCATATGCCCCCTGTAGCTTACTTTATCTAAATTTTATCCGAAATTTCCTATTGGATTATGAACAAAAACAACTCGCTGCTAGCTTTGCCATAAATCTTAGTAGAATTGGGTAGTAGCTACTTTTAAATTGCCTAGTAGTTCATGTAATGTGGTTGAGCATTTGGAGGTACTGAAACATGGTTGATCAATATTATAGGGAGCGGTCTGATCTCGCTGCTGTCTTACGCTGGGCGGCTCGTGAAGATTTACAAGAAGCTGCCGGAAATCATTGCAGCCTGTCTGTATCCGATAGTGGAGACAAATTTTTAATTAATCCAGATGGCCGCTATTTCTCAACCCTGAAGGGTAGTGACCTCATACTTGTGGATCTAAACGACCATACTGGCACTGACCAAGCAAATATTTCTGCCTGGCTTTTGCACGGGCAGATACTCCAGAAAGTCGAAAAAGCGAAGTGTGTATTACATCTTCACCCCAAATACACAACAGTCCTAGCAACTTTAGTCGACAGCACAATTTATCCCATCGATCAAGTCAGTATGCGGTTTTACGGACGGGTCGCCTTTGACAGTGAATTTTCCGGCATGATTGTTGATCAAACCGAGGCGGATAGGCTATGTGATAAGCTGACTGAGAAGCAAATTCTGATCATGGGTAATCATGGAGTAACTGTCGTGGCACCGACCGTCGCTCTTGCATTTGATGAAATTTATCACTTGGAGAGAGCATGCGAGACCTTGGTTACGGCCTATATGACAGGACAAGCGTTAAAAGTGGTTTCGGAAGAAATCGCTAATCGGACGTCACAGGATTGGCAAATTTTTAGTTATAGTGCGGATCTTCATTTCTCCGAATTGCGTAAAGTACTAGACAGAGAAGAGCCCGATTATAGTAACTAATATTCGAATTTAGCTTTCTTAGGTTTTCCAGAAAGAACGCAGATTCGTACTGTCGAGAAATACGGAAAAGGCCCTTCCCCCTCGGCAAGCGAGAAAGGGCCTAACTACCTTCTACCCTTTAGGCTTTTTGGAATAATTCGAGCCTTGGGTCTCCGTTAGGTTTCATCGCAGGGGCAATATTGTTTTGCCATACCATGGGCCGTGGTGGTTGGGTGATCCACAAATAGCACGCACTATCATCTAACATTTGTTGTAGATCCATCAGCATCTGGGCACGTTTGTCGTTATCTGTTTCGCCAAGAGCGGCAAAGTGTAAATCGTCAAACTCTTTACTTTCGAACCACTGCCAATTCCAAACTCCAGCTTGACTAGACAGAAGCCATTGAGTAGTCCAGCTCAAATCGGGTGGCGCCAACCAGCGGTTGAAATTCATGTCGATGCCTTCTTTTCCCTTCGTCGAAACCAGCGACCAAAACGAACCGCCCTCGTGTGAATCAATGACCAGATTGACGCCTATTTCAGCCAAGTTAGCCTGTACAATCTGGGCTCCAGTCAAAAAGTCCGCATCCGCAAGTGTATCCAGGGTAATCGTTGTTCCAGACGCTCCAGCGGCATCAATGAGTTTTTTTGCGCCTTCGACATCCCGCCCAGCAGGTGCTTCCTCACGATAACCCAGCAAACCTTTTGAAACTGGGCCATGCGCACGCTCGGCAACACCAAAATACGCACCATCAAGTATCGCGTCCACATCGATTGCCTTCAGGATCGCCTGTCTTACACGAATATCAGACAGCCTTGGACTGGCCTGATTTAAGCCCATCCAAACATTGTCAGGCGCATATTTCAGCTCTAAGCTTAAGTTCTCAGGCAAGTTAGCTCGCAATTTCGGCACGATACTTAAGCTCACCCGGGTCCAATCGACTTGTCCAGCCTGCACAGCA
>DODG01000202.1 GCA_003509065.1 Acidobacteriota bacterium | reverse complement strand
ACCACCAAACACGGTCGAATCAAGATCGAGTGAACCCACCTTCTCATTCTGATCGTTCACAACATCAAGAGTCATCATCTCGAGCCTCGCCTACTATTTCTTCTTAGGTTCCTTCACCTGTAAAACCCTCGCAGGCTTCAGAACCGCGCCTTTCGCACGATGATATACGTGCCAGGCGCCCCCGGTATCGCACCCTTAACAATCAAAAGATTGTTCTCTGAATCAACCTGGAGAACTTGTAAACTTCGCACGGTCACGCGATCACCACCCATACGACCAGGTCCCTTCATCCCTTTAATGACACGTGAGGGATAAGACGACGCACCGATCGAACCAGGCGCACGGTGAAACATAGACCCGTGTGTAGCGCGACCACCACTAAAGCCATGGCGTTTCATGACGCCCTGAAAACCTTTACCGCGACTGGTTCCAATCACATCCACGCGATCGCCGCTCTCAAAAATCGAAACGAGTACTTGATCTCCAGGCTTTGGAGATTTATCGCTGGAATCAATCGCGACTTCACGCCTAATACGAGTCGGCGAGACTTTTGCCTTCTTGTAAGTCCCCGCGACAGCTTTCGTGACTCTTGGCTGCTTATCCTCAACTAAACCAAGTTGCACTGCTTCATAGCCATCGCGTGCGGTCGTCTTGGCTTGCACGACAACACAGGGACCAGCCTTAATGACAGTAGCAGGCTGGACCATGCCATCATCACTAAACAACTGAGTCATCCCGATTTTCTTACCAATAATTCCCGTCACCATAGTGACTCTCACTTGAAATTACTTGTGCTCCTTACCAAACGCCTTAATTTCTACATCCACGCCTGCTGGCAAATCGAGCTTCATCAACGCGTCAACTGTCTGCGAGGTAGGCTCAAAAATGTCAATCAATCGCTTATGGGTCCTAATCTCAAACTGCTCACGCGATTTCTTATCAACGTGTGGAGACCGCAGCACCGTCCACTTATTTTTTTCTGTCGGAAGTGGGATTGGGCCTGCCAACTCTGTACCCGTGCGTTTCGCTGTATCCACAATCTCGGTCGTAGATTTATCGAGTAAACGATGATCGTATGCTTTTAACCGAATCCGAATCTTGTCATTAAATGCAACCATTTTTTGTGCCTCTTAACATCAATCGCTTACTTTCCACCTACTCTTGCAATAATCTCTTCGCTAACACTCCGAGGCGCTTGTTCATATTGATGAAAATGCATACTGAAGGTGGCGCGCCCTTGTGTGCGAGATCGAAGGTCAGTCGCATATCCAAACATCTCCGACAGCGGTACGTGGGCATTCACTAACTGTGTGCCTCCTCGCGCCTCTAAAGATTGGACATGTCCACGACGCCCTTTCAAATTACCCACCACGTCGCCCATATTTTCCTCTGGCACCACGACTTCAACCCGCATAACCGGTTCCAGCAAGACAGGCCCGGCAGCTTTGGCCGCATCACGAAAAGCCATGGATCCAGCAACCTTAAAGGCAACCTCTGAGGAGTCGACATTATGAAAAGAGCCGTCATAGAGAGACACCTTCACATTGTCGATAGGATAGCCAGCTAAGACTCCTGTCGTCATAGCCTCACGAATGCCTTGCTCGACCGGCTTGATATACTCTCGAGGAATCGCACCCCCATGAATTTCATTTACAAACTCAAATCCTCCACCATTGTCGCAAGGTGCGATACGAATCTTGGCGTGGCCATACTGACCTCGACCGCCTGTTTGCTTAATGTACCGACCCTCACCTTCCGCAGGTTTCGTAAGTGTCTCCTTGTAAGCCACTTGAGGTCGACCAACACTAGCAGTCACACCAAATTCACGCTTTAACCGATCTACGATGATCTCAAGATGCAATTCCCCCATTCCGGAAATGACAACTTGTCCGGTATCGTCGTCCGTGCGAACCCGAAACGTCGGATCCTCGGCAGTCAATTTCCCTATTCCTTGGCCAAGCTTCTCTTGATCTTCACGTGTTTTCGGTTCGATGGCGAGAGATATCACAGGTTCTGGAAAGTCCATTGATTCAAGCACAATCGGATCCTGCTTATCGCAAATCGTGTCACCCGTTCCCACGCTCTTGAGCCCTACAGCTGCTGCAATGTCACCGGCATAAACTGCCTTAATTTCCTCTCGTTTGTTCGCGTGCATCTTCAGGAGACGACCAATGCGCTCACTTCGATCTTTTCCTGGGTTGTAAACTGAAGAACCAGATGCCATCACACCAGAATAGACCCGAACGTAAGTCAACTGCCCCACATACGGATCCGTAGCAACCTTGAATGCTAATGCCGAGAATGGAGCATCGTCCGAGGGTGGACGTTCTAACGCTATTTCCTCAGCACTGTGCGGCTCCAGCCCGATGACAGCAGGAATATCGGCCGGAGACGGCAAGTAATCCACGATGCCGTCAAGAAGCGGCTGAACTCCCTTATTCTTAAACGCTGAACCACATAACACTGGTACGCATGGTGCCTGCTCATCACGCACCGAATCCACCACACGTTTTCTCAATGCATTAATAATTTCGTCAGGCGAGATTTCGTCACCCTGAAGGTATTTCGTCAATAATGCGTCGTCGGACTCACTAACCGCTTCAACGAGACGCTCGCGAAATGTTGCAACCTTACTGTTGTAAGCACTGGGTATCTCTTCGACGCTGTAATCCGCGCCTAACGTCTCATCATGATATCGAATAGCTTTCATACGAATAAGATCGATGATTCCGATGAAGTCATCTCCAGAAGTCATCGGTAATTGTACGGCCACCGGATTTCCCTGTAATTTTGAAGCGACTTGTTCAAGAGTGCGCTCGAAATCGGCTCCGGTCCGGTCCATCTTATTGACAAAACAGATACGCGGAACCCGATACTTGTCTGCCTGTCTCCAGACCGTTTCAGACTGCGGTTCAACTCCAGCAACCGCATCGAAAACAGCAACAGCGCCATCAAGGACACGCAGCGATCGTTCAACTTCAGCAGTAAAATCGACATGT
>DODG01000167.1 GCA_003509065.1 Acidobacteriota bacterium | reverse complement strand
GAACCACCGAGACATTGAGCACTTTTGAGCTCTACTTACACGTCATGTTGTTAAATCTTCCACCTCAGCCAGTCCATAATGAATCGTCACTCTCTAGAGTAGCGCATGATCTTGTTCAGGCGTTCGACGCGATCGGTCGAGTGAGACTCTGGTCGAATTTGTTACCTCAAGTGCCTGAGACTCTGGAGGCGTTGAAGAATCGTGGCCTACAGTTGGTTGTGGTAAGTAATTCTGATGGTACGGTCGAAGAGTTGATTGCTGCCGTAAACTTGCGGGACTTGTTCGAGTCAGTGATTGATTCACGTATTGTGGGGTACGAGAAACCAGACCCTCGTATTTTTGAACACGCACTCAACGTGTCTGGAGCCTCACCAGAAACCACTCTTCACGTAGGTGACATGTATCATGCCGACGTGGTTGGAGCGAGGGCAGCTGGGATTCATGCGCTTCTGCTTGATCCCTATGGTGACTGGACCAATGCTGATTGCGAAGTCGTGCCAGATGTGCCCGCGCTTCTTCAACAGTTTCCTGGGCCATAAAAAGAATTCCGAGTAAATTCTTTCAACTTAATGTCCTGCTTAACTAGTTAGGAATTGCCCATTTCGGTTTGTTCGACGTGTGACAGGGATTTATCAAGTATGTCGATTGCCTCGTCTACGTTATCTTTAGTGATATTCAGTGGTGGCGAGAGGCGCACACTGTTGCCATACAAACCACCTTTACCGATTAATAGACCATTTTCTCGAGTTGCTTCAAGGAGTGCATTCATAGCGGTCGGCGCTGGTTGTTTGCTTTCCTTATCATGGACTAATTCAATCGCTCGCATTAGTCCCATACCGCGAACATCACCCACAATTTCGTGAGAAGCCTTTAAATATTCAAGACCGTCAGCGAATTCGCGGCCCAGAGTTGCTGAATTCTCAAGTAACCCTTCTTCTTCGATTACTTCAATCGTTGCTAAGGCTGCGGTTGCAGTGACTGGATTTCCACCGAAGGTTGAGATTTGTGCTCCTGTGATCGCAGCTGCAATTTCAGTAGTGGTCACCGTGGCACCGACCGGCGTGCCATTAGCCATCGCCTTTGCGCACGTGATAATGTCTGGTTCGATTCCCCAGTGCTCGATACCAAACCAGTATTTGCCAGTTCGACCAAAGCCAGTTTGCACTTCATCACTTATGATAAGCCCACCATGCTGGCGCACAATCCTGGCAATTTCTTGAAAGTATTCGGCCGGTGGAGTGACGAAACCCCCTACACCTTGAATTGGTTCAGCGATAAATGCAGCTATCTTGCCTGATGTTGCAGTTGTAATGAGCTCCTCGATATCTCGAGCGCACAACAATTTGCAGTCTGGATATGTTTTTTCGAACGCACACCGATAGCAATACGCATTATGCGCGTGAACAATGCTTGGATCAGTTACCGGGTTGAGTCGCCAATTAGCGTGGGCAGTTAGTGACATTGCAGTTAATGAGCGACCGCTATAACCATGACGAAGTGCAACGATTTCGTTCCGACCAGTATGTAAACGGGCCAACAGCACCGCAGTCTCATTGGCTTCGGACCCACTATTAGTGAAATAAGTCTGTTTGAGTGGCCCTGGAGTAATCGACGCCATTTTTTCGGCCAGACGGACAGTTGATTCGTGTGGAAACATCGTGGACGTGTGTTGCAATGTTTTGACCTGTTCAGCGATGCGAGCTGTTACTTTTGGATGACAGTGTCCTACACCAACAGTGACGATGCCGGCAAAGAAGTCGAGATATCGTTTGCCTTCCACATCCCACACGTGCTGACCTTCACCGCGGGCAAGTGGTAATGGATCTTTGTAGAAGGTCGCAACTGACGGGAATAGAAATTCTTTTTGTTTCGCGATAATGTCAGATCTATTCATGGGTATTTCTCAAAATTAAAAAAGGAATGAATGTTATTTGCTTGAGAATACAAGATTTTCAGTTTGAGGTTTCTGTTTTCTATTGTGATCGAAGATTTATCTCTACATATCCAGCGGGTTCTGTCCACTGTACTCGACGGTCGGGTAAGCCTCCTTGTCCGTCCGGAGGGAAAAAGTATACGAGGATCTCATTGTATGAATCCTGTACTGGTTCGGCGAGTTGTTGGGCAATAGATTTCGCATCAGAAAGATTTTCAGCTTCGACCTCCAGTATCAGGGCATAGTGTGCAGAAAATTGTTCGACCAGTCTCCATCCGGAACCCGTCATGGCTAATCGGGGTGTATTGTTTTTATTATCAACGAGCGATGTTGCCCTCGGCGCGCTATTTAATTGCTCATGAACGGTTGAGTTGTCTTCATTGACAATCAAAATTAATCCTACAATGGCACCTAGCTGTAACGCGATCGCAACGCTGATCGCTACGAACTTAGCACTCATTAGTTTTACCGTCTTGGTTTTGCAGTTTTGGATACGAGAGTCGGCCGAAGGCGGTTTGCAGTAAGTAGTGCCTCATTGGCTTCTTTTTAAGATTACGAGTCTGTTAAAAACATCTATCGTTTGTTGAGACTTACTGACGAGTAAGAAGTCGACAATCTAAAAAGTGGTTGCAATTATTGCCATATGAGCAATAACACCATGGTTTGCAAACGGTGGACAGATGTCAAGTTGTCGAGAGGTTGATCAAGATAAGCTTGGTTACAGGAATCGTGTATGATGAGTGTTGAAATGTATGTTGTAAGCGT
>DODG01000413.1:1430-4372 GCA_003509065.1 Acidobacteriota bacterium | reverse complement strand
TCACTGGAATCCACCATTGCAATACTACGCGGGTTACAAGAAAAATACGAAGTGCATCACGGTGTTAAAATTACTGATGATGCCATTATCGCAGCCGCACAGCTGTCGCACCGCTATATTGCCGATCGCTTCTTGCCAGATAAAGCGATTGACCTTATCGATGAAGCAACCAGTAGTATCAAGATTGAGATTGATTCCATGCCAACGGAACTTGATCGGCTGTATCGTCGTATTACTCAGCTTGAGATTGAACGAACTGCTGTCAAAAAAGACCGTTCAAAGACGGCCAAAGAACGCCTGAGTGAAATCGATAAGGAAATCAGCGATCTTAAGGAGGAGTCCAAGGGGCTTGAGTCGCGATGGCAAAAAGAGAAAAATCTCATTGATGACATCAATAAAAGGCTGGAAGAAATTGAACGCCTGCGCTCCGAAGAAGAAATTGCTGAGCGTGACGGTGATCTGGGTAAAGCTAGTGAGATTAGGTATGGTAAAATTCCAAAACTTGAGCAAGAAGTAAAAGAGATCCGCGCAGAACTTGAATCAATCCCCGAGAACGAACGCTTGCTTAGGGAGCGAGTAACAGCCGAGGATATAGCTGCCGTGGTTGGCCGATGGACAGGCATACCGGTTAGTAGGCTACTTGAGTCTGAATCTGAGAAATTAGCTAACCTTGAGGAGGAGCTCAGGAAACGCGTCATAGGGCAAGATAGAGCGATTGAGGCAGTGGCCAATGCCGTGCGACGCTCACGGGCCGGAATCGGTGACAAAAATAAACCAATTGGTTCATTCCTTTTCATGGGTCCGACAGGTGTTGGCAAAACCGAGCTGTCGAAGGCACTTGCAGAACAGCTGTTTGATGACGACCGCGCTATGACTAGAATTGATATGAGTGAATTTCAGGAGCAGCACTCGGTTGCGAGACTCATTGGCTCCCCTCCAGGTTACGTTGGGTATGAGCAAGGAGGCCAGTTAACTGAATCAGTGAGAAGGCGTCCGTATCAGATTGTGTTGTTTGATGAAGTCGAGAAGGCTCACCCCGATGTTTTTAACGCGCTGCTTCAGGTGCTCGATGACGGTAGACTGACAGACGGTCAGGGACGAACCGTCAACTTCACCAATACCATCATTATTATGACGAGTAATTTGGGCTCAAGCGCCATCCAGGAGTGGGACGGAAAGAACCTTGAGGAGCTTGAAAATACCGTGCTCCAGGCCGCCAAAACCCACTTCCGCCCTGAGTTTTTGAACCGTATCGACGACATCGTGATATTCGATCGCATCAAGCAGGACGATATGCAGCAGATTGTTGATGTGCAGCTATCGGCCCTCGCTCGCCACATTGAAGCATCAAAGAACATTAGGCTGGAATTTGCTGACTCCGCCAAAAAAGCGCTAGCAACAGAAGGTTACGACCCGGTATTTGGCGCTCGCCCGCTCAAACGCGTCATACAGAATCGCATATTGAATACACTAGCAAAAAACATCATTGATGGTTCGATAAAAGAGGACAGCGAGGTAATTGTTACATACGACAATAACAAATACAGCTTCGATACAAAGTAGAGGGTAACTTCATGGTAGATGATCAGAACAAAACCAGTCGAAGAACACCGTATCCCGCACAGATACAAGGCGGCAGGGTTGAATCTAGCACTCTACCCTCAACTAAAAAACGTAACCGTGAACTGTTTAGAGTACGGGCCCATTGGATTGCTGACATATTCCCTGACGAGTTAGTTATTCAGGAAAAGACCATTTCGGTTGTCCGTAATGATTTCTTGGTTTCGTATGTAGAAACTATGCCTGTAAAAGACATAGGGCGGGTTGTTTACATAAACACACCAATTTTTGGTGGCTTGCGAATCATTGGCAAAAATACGGCTCACGAGCTAAATATAAAAGGCTTGAAAAAGAAAATGGCAGTTGAGGCGAAAGAGATTATTGAAGGACTGCTTCTAGAGGACTCGGGAGTGGTAGACATACCTCATTGGATACAGACGGAAAAACGGCGCGATATGCTAGCTGACGCCGGACGTAATCCGGAGCATGGTGACGAACTAGCAGACCGGGCCGGTTAATGACAGTAAGTCCTCTAAACGAACCCGCTTAAGGAACGTTTGGCTAGCTTATACTCTGAAATCGTAACCTACAAGTGCGGTTTATGTTCGAAAAACTGTCCTTAAATGAGACACGTTCAGAATATGGCGTTTCGTGTCTCATTTGTCTCGTTTTGCGTCCCGTCACCCTTGTAATTGTTCCGTGACCTGTATGGGGAGCCAAAATAAGATTCTTGAACAGAATCCCGGCGACTATTCATACGGGGCTTCTTGTTATAATAAATCAATGAAAGTTTGGGAGTCGGGCCGAGAAACAGAGTTGCTGGATGATATCATCGCCGGGCGCAAGACTATAGAAGGGCGCTTGAATAAAGGAAAGTTTGCCGAGTATGCTGTCGGTGACATTGTGGGCCTCAGGCGTGATTATAGGGATGAATCAGGGTTGCTGCACGATGGGGAGCGCAATGCGGTGCATGTGAAGGTTGTGGCAATTCGTAAGTACAAAACATTTTTAGATATGACCAAAACAGAAAATTATAAACAGATTATTCCATCGGCGACAAACGCCCTAACTGCTGCTAGAGTTTACGAAAAATACTACTCGGCAGATGATCAAAGGAAGTACGGTGTTTTGGCAGTTGAGATTGCTGTCCTGACCGACTAATGCTCTGGGAAGCGCAACATCAACTCGCCTTTGGAGTGTATTCGAAAAGCTCGCCGGTGTTCGCTATGTCTAAGGCTTAACTTTGCTGTTTGTGGGCAAGTCGATGCATCGTTTCTGAGGCACACAATCTTTTTAGTGTCTTTATCTCCCTCGCCTCTGTTATAATGGCTACCATGCCAACAATGAAGGAATTCCGCAACGAGCGACTCAGAAAACTTGAA
>DODG01000413.1:0-1050 GCA_003509065.1 Acidobacteriota bacterium | reverse complement strand
ATGGCGAGTGACATCGTGGCGCAGTTTGAAGAGCGCAGCGGACAGACGGAAACGGTCTTTGGTCGCATCAAGTCCATTCGTAAATTCGGAAAAATCGCCTTCATTGTCCTTCGTGACTTTTCGGGCACGATACAACTCTTCCTGCAAGAGCAGACCCTTGCAGCCCCTAATCCATCAGAAGGATTGATTGGTATTTCTGACTTAAACTTGCTTGATACGGGCGACTTTATCGAGGCGACGGGGACGGTTATTAAGACAAAGACCGGCGAGGTGTCGCTGGAGCTATCTGCACTACGTCTGAAGACAAAAGCGCTTCGCCCTATGCCGCTTGATCACGAAAGTTTTACCGACAAAGAAGAGCGTCTGCGTCGCCGTTACGTAGACATGAATGCCAACATCGAAGTGCGAGACCGTTTTGTCCGCCGTTCTCAATTTTGGCAAGCGACGCGCGACTTTCTGATTTCAAAAGGCTTTATTGAAATCAATAATAACGTCCTAGAGGCGACTGCTGGTGGAGCGGATGCTAACCCATTTGTGACCCACATGGATGCGCTTGATCAGGATTTCTTCCTGCGCATCAGCCACGAACTGCCGTTGAAGCGACTGCTCGTTGCCGGTTTCGAGAAAGTCTTTGAGATTGGCCCCCGCTTCCGTAACGAAAACTACAGTGACGAACATCTTCCCGAGCATGTTGCCATGGAATGGTACTGGGCATCTGCTGATTGGGAAATGGGCATGGAGCTGACTGAAGAGATGATCCGTACCATTGTTGACAAAACATGGGGAACGCGCAAATTTACGCTGGCCGACGGTAAAGAAGTCGACTTTGGTGCTGACGGCGAACACTTCCCGCGTATTAGTTTTGTCGAAATCCTGAAAGAGCAGTATGGGATTGATGTTTTCGAATCATCGATGGAAGCAATTCAGGCGAAGCTAAAGGAAGAGAAGCTAGAAGTTGAGCGAACCGACAACCGCATTCGCAGCCTCGATAAGCTATGGAAGAAATACCGCAAGACTATCGCCGGTCCGGTCTATCTGATTGATATTCCA
>DODG01000211.1:2751-7005 GCA_003509065.1 Acidobacteriota bacterium | reverse complement strand
TATCGTGGCAAGACTATTCCACTTCACTCGGCGACTCGATGACAAAGCGACTCATTCGGCGACACCGACTGCAAAAACGTGATCCAACTGCGTCAGTGAGCGAAGCTGTTGAGCCAATTGTCTACTATCTCGACCGTGGCACACCCGAACCAGTACGATCAGCACTGCTAGAAGGAGCACGCTGGTGGAATCAGGCATTTGAAGCTGCCGGTTATCATGATGCTTTTCGCGTCGAATTACTGCCCGAAGGTGCTGATAACTTCGATATCCGCTATAACGTAATTAACTGGGTACATCGATCGACACGTGGCTGGAGTAGTGGCGGTTCCATCACGGACCCACGCACAGGTGAGATCATCAAGGGCGTCGTTACCTTGGGCTCCCTCCGCGTGAGACAGGATTTCCTAATTGCCGAAGGACTGCTGTCTCCCTACATTAGCGGTGATGAGATGCCGTCGGAGCTTTCTGAGTTGGCGTTGGCACGTATCCGGCAACTTTCAGCCCACGAAGTAGGTCACACACTCGGACTTGGTCATAACTTCTACGCCAGTCGGGCAGGACGAATCTCGGTGCTTGATTACCCACACCCACTAATCACGTTGAATGATGACGGCGCCATCGATCTATCTGACGCCTACGACGTCGGGATTGGGGAATGGGACAAAGTCGCGATTGACTACGGTTACCAAGATTTCTCACAGAGCACCGACGAAGGGACGGCACTGAAACAGATTCTGGATCGCGCCTGGGAGCGTGACCTCATCTATTTAAGCAATCAAGATCTGGACGCTAATCCGAGAGTTCATCAATGGGCGAACGGCGTGGATCCGGCTATTGAGCTAGAACGCATGCTTGATGTGCGCCGTGCCGCACTGGACAACTTTGGTGAAGCAGCGATCCGGCGAGATATGCCTCTAGCAACCATGGAGGAAGTGTTCGTGCCGCTCTATCTCCATCACCGCTTTCAGATCGATGCGGCTGCATCAGCGCTTGGTGGAATGCACTACATATATGCAATGCGCGGCGATGGCCGAAAGCCAGTCGAGGCTGTATCCGCCGATGAGCAGTACGCAGCACTTGATGCACTTATGAAAACGATCAACCCGACTGAGTTGGCGATTCCAAAAAATATCATTGATAAGCTACCTCCGCGCCCAGCGGGCTTCGGACGCCACCGAGAACTGTTCCCTCGCTACACGGGCTTGATGTTTGATCCAATATCGCCAGCCGTCGTAGCCGCCGACCATACTGTGGCAATGCTTCTACGGACTGACCGTGCGGCGAGACTGATCGCACAACATGCAATCGATCAATCTATGCCTGGGCTGAACAACGTGCTAAACGCACTGATCGCTGCGAGTTTTGATGTCACTCCAACAAACAGTTATGAAGCAGAAATCGGCCGCGCGGTCGAACGTGTGGTTGTTGATCGCATCACTCGTTTAGCAGGATTAGCAGCCATGCCACAGGTACGTGCGGTGGCATCACTTCATCTTGAGCAGTTGGTAGAGCGTCTTGCTAGTGAGTCTGTGAGTAACAGTTATGAAAATGAAGCCCATAACTCGCTTCTCGCCAGAGACATCACCAGATTTTTGGAGAGACCGGGTGAAACATTCGACCAGATGGACACACCGCCTGAACCCCCCGGCGCACCAATCGGCGACATGGGTCTGGATTACTTAATGCCTAACCCAAGTTGCTCGGTCTGGTGGTGGGAAGTCGATGATTACCAAGATTCCACTTTCGACAAGTCACGCTAAGACAAAGTTGTATTTAAGTCTTCAGTGCCGCAGTGACGAACTCTTTGAGCTCGTCGATGGTATGACAGATGCGTACCGTGGATGGAAGATTGGGAACATCTTCAACACTCGCAACGAACGCTGCAATTGGCTTATTGTACCTGACGGCCAAATGAGCTTCACTGGAAGTGCCTGCACGACCGGGTAAGACGATGACAATGTCAGCCGTAAGGACATTGATGTGATTTCTCGATAACACATCTGTGCCTCGTTCACCCGAATATGGAAGATGTGTAGCAATCGGAATCTCTACCCACTGATTCGGATATCCAGAAGGGGCCTTACCCGTCCCGATCTCACCCGGCAAGATCCCAATGACTAGACCGTGCCGGCCTGGTGTGCCGGCAAACGCGCGGCTTACTGCTGTCATCACGCCGCCGCCGCCGCCTGTCAGGAGATGCACTTGTTGAGTCGCCAACCAACAACCAACAGGTTCGGTGAACTTGAGATGTTCGTCCACCCCAGACCCAATGACAGCGACGATGGGAAGATGAGTCATGACTCAAACCATGAATCGAGTTGGGTCAAGCGCACGTATATCGAGGCTCGGCGTGGCCCCAATGACAAGTTCAGCAATCAGTTTCCCCGTAACTGGGCCGTGTGTGAGCCCTGACATCGCGTGGCCTGTTGCAACAAACACACGACCGCGCGCAGGAATTAGTCCAAGAATTGGCAGACCATCAGATGAAATCGGTCGCAATCCACACCACTCTGATCGCATCTGACCGGTACCTATTTCTTGAAGATATTCGCTGGCAGAATCGGTTAACTGTTCAAGACGCGGTCGCCGCATGGTGTGATTAAGGCCGGAAAACTCCATGGTGCCAGCCAAGCGTAAGACACCACCCATCGGCGTGCAGAAAACCGATGCCTCACCGAGCACGCAGGGAGCTTCAAGCATCGGCGCGCTACCTTCACTAATCTCCAAATCTCGGTGATAGCCTTTCCCGGGTTGGATTGGAAGCCGGCAACCAAGCGCTCGCGAGAGTTCTAAACTGTAAGCGCCCGTCGCAAGCACAACCGCATCGGCTTCAATAAGATCCCCTGCAGTGGTACGAACGCCTGTCACATCGTTGGCACGATTCTCTATGGCCGTTGCCGCTTGGCCGAGACTGAACGTACCGCCGTACCGTTTGACACATGATGCCATCTCCATGACGAAACGGTGTGGATTACACATCGCAGCCTGAGGATAATAAGCACCTCCAAGTGTTCCGTCTTGAAGTGACCTGTAACGATTACATAAGTCATTTTCCCACAGTGCCTCCGCAGGATAACCCTGGGCACGCATCAACGACACGTCGTTGTGTGCGTGTTCAACACCAGCTTCTGTTCGACAAATTTCATAGTAACCGTTCCTTTGATAACCAAAATCAAGCTCTTCCTCTTGTACTAGGGTCTCAAAAAGTGGTAGAGTCGCGTGCCCGAATGGACCAATGATGCGCATACCTTCTCTAAGACGCCCTGCGGTGCAATTAGCACTAAATCGCAACAGCCACAACGCCAACCCCGGATCGAACCGCGGTTTAATGTACAGCGGTGTCTTCGAGTCGAACATCCTCTTAAGAGCCTGTTTTACTCGGTCAGGTTTATTCATCGGAGGATGGCCAGGAGCAATGACACCAGCGCTCCCATACGACGCACCTGCTCCTATCTCTCCGCGCTCCAGGACAACCACTTCGATGCCCTGCTTCACCAAGTGATAGGCACAGCAGACACCGATCACCCCTCCACCGACAATCACTACACGAGAATTTGACATCAAACGATTGTGCTTTCCATCACTTTAGATGCTTACCTAGAGTGCCCCACGGATGATCCAAGCACCCCACGCAACCATTCCAACACCGATGGACCGCCCCACCCATTGACCACGAAGTATCGCGTGATCGATGAACACAAACAATGTTAGCAGCGCCATCCACACGAGGTTCATCACGCCAACGACAAATGATAAAGCCATTAGCGCCCAACAACAGCCGAGACAAAATAACCCGTGAATAAAACCCATGCGCAGTAAACTCCAGCGACCCGCGTGCCACGAAGTCAGAAAGAAACTAACTGGAGATCGACAATGGTCAAGACACCTCTGCTTGAGCGATGTCCACTGAAACAAACCCGCCAAGACCAGTACGCCTCCCGCCAATGTTGGTGTGATCAGAATCCCATTGGAAGAGACCAATGCCCAATCATGCAACAGCCACTGCACTCGGGCGGCACCAACACTATAAAGGGTCCAGATCAAAAAATAGCCGAGCAAGAATTCTCCCGTGGCCATACCAGCCGGACGACTTGAGCCAGCCATGCCAGGTAGACGGGACAGTGCCGTGATCCATGGAAGGACACTCGGCAACATCATGCCAGTCATCATGACAGTCCACATTACTGCCACTGCCACAAACTGCTGGGGGCCCCATTGGTAGGCATCGACTTCCATCACGTAATGCATTATCAG
>DODG01000211.1:0-2349 GCA_003509065.1 Acidobacteriota bacterium | reverse complement strand
CACAAAATTGAAATCAGAATCAGTGCAACGTGTCTTGCCATGTGCTAACACATGCTCCGGGCCATGAATGACATTATGTAAGTTCGATAGCACAGCGTGTTTGTCACCGTCACTACCCCGAATAGCACTCACAGTCGTTTCAAACACATCTGGAATCAGTAACCGTTTTGTCTTACCAGCATCTTCAAACTCCATTGGGACAATCCTGGTTGTTAATTGGTTGGACACGAACTTCGCGAGGGTTTCCCACGGACCACCAGCTTTCCCAGAAAAGATCATTTCCAGAGCATCACGTTGCGGCTCAGTAGCACGTTCGTCCATGAAAAACACTTGCGTCCAGTTTCCAGAGTACATCTGAACAGGACTATCGAACACAACCACTATATTGAGACTGTCTAGCATGACGTCCGCGACGCGGCCCTCGTCAATGTGGAACGCCCAATGGCCCCGACATCGATCATGATTACAGACATTCTTGAATGAAATGTGTGCTGGACAAATCAATTGGCAACTACAATTCTCAAATAGTAATCCTTTGATGTGCCAGTTCATGTTGGACATCATTTACTCCTCATCAATTCTCTTAAAGCACCTTGACCAGTAGCTTAACTTGGTCATACAGCGATTCGTATTGGTTATCTCCGATGAAATTAATCGGCCGATAGATGCATAGCTAAAAATTGCTACGGCACCTAAGCACTAAAAACGCAAGGCTGTCGGTTGAACGTCACGCATCCAATCATGCATGACTACGGTGCAAGGAGGGGCACATCTAGCCTTGACGCCATGGGACGTGTCGCTTCTGTTAAATGATTCGAGCCGGCACTTGTATAAAATCCTCGAATAAATCGCTGCGCGGTGGAGCGTGTTGCGACCGTAGAGACAAAATACCAATCTGCCTGCGCTCGCTCAGGAGTAATATCCAAGATGAAATAACCACGGTGCACCTGATCCACAAATTTAAGGTGGGGACTCGCAACCATTCTTGCTTGATGGGCCGCATCAGCCTCCTCGGGCCTAGTGGTAAATTGGCTGGGCGAGGATACCGCTGGCGTGACGAACTCAACCGCTAGAGAACCAAGTCCGGTCGTCGAATCGTACGCGCCCCATGGATCACGCGGGACGTCGAGTGCCCACGAACTGTGGATGTCTCCAGTAAGCACGACAAGATTCTCGAGCGTATGCTTCTCAATGAAATCAAAGATGCGATTCCGATTCCCTTGATATCCGTCCCATTTATCAGAGTTTCGGATCTCATCACGCGGCGCCTGCGCTCCAAAGAAAACCTGTTGGCCCAGTACACGCCATTGCGTGCCATTTTTCATCGATTCTTCGAGCTCCCCGAACAACCAAGCTTCCTGCGTGTCACCAAGTAATGAGCGATTGGAGTCCTGCACTGCCAAGTTGTTGTCTCGGTCTACCTGCTCGTCACGTCCGGTGAGTCTTGTATCAAGCATAATGAGATCGACGAGATCCCCGAACCGAAAACTACGATAAATCTGGAGTTGTTGCGCAGACCGATTTTCGCGTATTGGCATCCATTCATAGTACGCCTTCACCGACGCTGTTCGGCGTTTGAGCCAATCGCCCTCTCCTTGATCAGGATCATGGTTCTCTGCCCCGTCCATCCAAGAATCATTGGCGCTTTCGTGATCGTCCCAAACAGCAATTAACGGATGCTGGCGAAGCATGGCCTGTGAGTCCAAATCAGCTTTGTACTGAGCGTGACGAATCCGGTAATCCTGTAGGGTCACCACTTCTTTATCAGGCATGGGCACACGATTAAGTGCTGTACCGTCTCCATCTTGGCCATTCTTGTACTCATAAAGATAGTCACCTAAATGTAGCACTGCGTCGAGGTCAGGACGTTGGGCCAAGCATCGGTACACGTTGAAATACCCATGCGGCAGGTTTGAACACGACACAACCGCCAAGCGGACACTATCGATGTCACCCACCGGAAGGGTTTTGGTGCGCCCAATCGGCGACGGAACATCGAGTCCTGAAAACTGGTAATAGTAGGTCGTTCCAGGACGTAGACTGGACGCCTCAACCTTCACCGTAAAGTCGCGGGCAGAATTTGTCACAACTGACCCGCGCCCAATAATCGTCCGCATCTCTGGGTCGTTCGCAACCCACCAGTGCACCTCAATATCACCACGACCTCCCGAGACACGGGTCCACAATATGACCCGGTCTTCCAACGGGTCGCCGCTCGCTACGCCATGCGCAAAAACGTCACGCGATGATTGCATCGCTTCCACTACACGGCCTTGAGGCGTTAACGCTAGCGACCCGCCCGCGACTGTTCCTAGAAAACGTCTTCTTGACACTGCCATTTCAGCCTCC
>DODG01000026.1:1440-2711 GCA_003509065.1 Acidobacteriota bacterium | reverse complement strand
TCAAAATCGAAACTTCTGAACCGGGCCTATACGGTGTTGGATGTGCAACTTTTACACAACGTCCTACAACGGTTCACGCAGCTGTCAATGACTACCTGCGACCTTTCTTAATAGGTCGAAATGTTGCTGATATAGAGGATATTTGGCAGTCATCCTACGTATCGTCTTACTGGCGGAACGGTCCCGTGTTAAACAACGCCCTTTCCGGTGTGGATCAGGCCCTGTGGGACATCAAGGGCAAAATGGCAAACATGCCTGTCTATGACCTATTGGGAGGTCGTGCAAGGGAGGCCGCTCCTGTATACGTCCACGCTTCTGGAGAAACCCATGAAGAGGTCGGAGATAAAGTTCAAGCCTTCGTCGAGCAAGGCTTTCATCATGTCAGGGTACAGATCTCCACTCCAGGATATGCAACTTACGGAAACAAGGGCGCAGCTTCCGGAGGTGATACCAGTGCAAACCGTAATTCGCTTGACGGTCCGATAGCGGCTACCTCTTGGTTACGAGATTACGACCCAAATAAAAACTATGCCCATCCTGGAGGAGTGTTTGAACCAAAACCCTATATGCGCTCCGCATTGGGGTTATTTGAGTACATAAGAAATCGCTTCGGATTCGGACTTGAAATACTTCATGACGTTCACGAAAGGATCCCACCGATACTAGGAGTATGGTTTGCCAAAGAGGTGGAGAAGTATCAACTTTTCTTTCTGGAAGATTTGTTCAGCCCTGAAGACAACGACTACTTCAGGATGGTCAGAGAACAGACTTCAACACCTATCGCAATGGGAGAATTGTGGAATAGCCCACATGAAGTAATTCCAATGATCCAGGATCGTCTCATCGACTTTATACGCATACACATGTCACAAATCGGAGGGATCACTCCCGCCAAAAAAATTGCTGCAATGGGTGAACTGTACAGTGTCAGAACTGCCTGGCATGGACCAGGTGACACATCACCAGTTGGCCACGCTGCCAACATGATGCTTAATCTAAATACTCATAATTTTGGCATACAGGAAGCTGCAATACCCGGAGAACGTACCCGGGAGATGTTCCCGGGAATGCCAACCCTCAGAGACGGGATGATGTGGTCCAATAGCCAGCCTGGATTGGGAATTGATATCGATGAAAAAATGGCCGCAAAATTTCCATGCAAAGAGAGGGAATTCGGAGGAGCATGGGACACTGTTCGGCGCGCAGACGGTTCTATGGTTAAACCTTAAATGTAAGCACCTTTACCACGACAGCTAATGTAACCGAAGGAG
>DODG01000026.1:0-1129 GCA_003509065.1 Acidobacteriota bacterium | reverse complement strand
TAATGTAACCGAAGGAGAATATATTGACTGCGAGTAAAGCTGATACTTCGAGGGCGTCCACAGTACCTAAATATACCTTTGCCAAGACCCTGGCAGAGCAAGAAGACCAGCTGAAATCAAACCCAATGATGGAAAGATTTGCAGCCTCAAGAAAATCGCTGTCCAGCGATCCATATCGGCCAACATACCACTACGTCAATCCTGAAAACGATCTCAACGATCCTAACGGACTTTGCTACTGGCAGGACCGATGGCATCTCTTCTATCAAGGTTATCCGGATTCTGAAACCACCAGCACTGAATCAGGGAGTAAAAAAGTAGTGCACTGGGGGCACGCTGTAAGTGATGATCTTGTTCATTGGAGAGATCTTCCTTATGCGATATATCCTGACCCCGAAGAGTCATGTTTCTCCGGAGCGACACTTGTTGAAAATGATCGTGTCATCGCCATGTACCATGGCGTTGGAGCAGGGAACATGATCGCCCTGTCTGATGACCCGTTGCTACTCAACTGGGAGAAAGTGACAGGGCAGGCTGTCATTCCGATAGCACAGCCTGACGGTTCACCTTGGCCATACAGAGTTTTTGACCCATGCATCTGGAAAAAAGATAACGTCTACTATGCCCTATCAGGTGGAACTCTGCCTCACGAACCCACAGGCAGGCGAACAAGGGCTAACTTTTTGTTCAAATCTAATGATTTAGAGTCGTGGGAATATCTGCATCCATTCATCGAGGGCGACTCATTCACGTTGGTTGGAGATGACGGTGCATGCCCGTACTTTTGGCCTATAGGTAAGAGGCATATCCTGTTATTTTTCAGCCATATGAGCGGAGGACAAACATTAATCGGTGATTACGATAAGTCTAGAGATAAATTTGTAGTTACAGCACACCATGATTTCAATTTTGGGGCTTTTGGCCCAGGTGGTGTACATGCCCCTTCGGCAACTCCAGATGGTAAGGGTGGAATAATCGCAATTTTCAACATGAACCCAGCAATGGACACTAAAGGCTGGAACCAGATCATGACACTACCAAGACATCTGTCCTTACTTGGCAACAACAAGATCGAACGCGACATGCTCAAAATAGAGCCTGCCGGGGACATAGAATCACTGCGGTCCGA
>DODG01000032.1 GCA_003509065.1 Acidobacteriota bacterium | reverse complement strand
ATTCATTTCGTATCGTCAACGGAACTGGGACATCTTAGAGCAACATGAAATCCCATTCTTATTACTCGTAGACCAATACTTTGAATGTACTGAGTTCACTATTCGGTGAAATCGTTAAGCGACGTCGGCGTTGGTACGACCGACATGCGACTGCTCGGCGGAGGCTTGCCTGCCCAGTTATCAGTATTGGGAGCTTGTCGGTTGGTGGCAGTGGAAAGACACCTGTGGTTGCACACCTCGCCAAATTGCTTGCGGGCGGAGGTGAGCGCCCAGCCATTCTGAGTCGAGGTTATGGACGGAAAGATTCTGCTGACGGAGTTGTCGTGGTCCGTGACGAGGAGGGGGTACAAGCTCCGCTTGCTCGTGCGGGAGATGAGCCTCTCATGCTTGCTCGTGCTCTGGATGGTGTCAGGGTTGTCGTTGCGCCAGATCGTTATTTGGCAGGCAGACTTGCTGAAATGAGACTCGGTTGCTCCGTTCACCTGCTCGATGATGGATTTCAACACTTACAGCTTGACCGTGATATTGATTTACTTGTGATGCACAGTGATGAGTTTGAGGATCCACAGTTGCTTCCGTTTGGTAAGTTGCGCGAACCTTTGGAAACTGCCGCAAGAGCTGACGCGTTGCTTGTTTCAGGAGATATGTCAGGAACACAAAAGGCGGTCATAGAAAGATTGCAGCTATCGCGAATCTATCAAATGCAGCGGGTATTGGACGTTCCTAGATCGACAGACTCTAGGAAAATCCCTGTGCCATTAACGGCGTCGAGTCGTATCCTGGCTATCGCCGGTATTGCCAAGCCAGATCGATTTTTCTCTGAGATAGGAACATTCGGAGGGACAGTAGTTCGGAGCTTAGCATTTGCTGATCATCACGAATTCACCCAGCAAGACATCGTGAAAATCACTGAACTCGTCAGGGCTTTACGCATTGATCTCGTCTTAACGACAGAAAAAGATTACGTCAGATTAGAGCGTTACCAGCCATTTGCGTTTAATGTTGCGACCGTTCCGCTCAGGATTGAAATCAAAGAAGAAGGAGATTTTCTGTCGTGGATTACATCACAGTTAGCCGCAACGCGTGAAAAAAGAAAGCGAACGGATGGCGCGCCGTAAGAGCAGTTTTTCTGATCGCCTGGAGCACTTCATTGTCCAATGTGTGGCAAGCGTAGTTGCAGTACTGCCTTGGACCGTGATCGATTGGTGTGGGTGTGCACTGGGTTGGGTGTTCTATGTAGTTGACGGACCGCATCGTCGTCTGACCCAAGAGAATTTGCAAGCTGCGTTTCCTTTAAAATCCAAGCAGGAGTGCCGAGCCTGTGCACGTGCTACTTTTGTGCATTTTGGGCAGGTGGTTTTAAACCTCTTAAAGTTCTGGAAGTTTTCACCTGAACAAATGAGTGCACGGGTTGAGTTCATTGGGAGTGAATATGTTGAGCAAGCTCAGACGGAAGGCCGAGGAATTTTATTTTGCACCGGACATTTCGGATGCTGGGAGTTACAGGCGTTAGTACATGCATTACGGTTTCAACCGATGGCCGTTCTGGCGCGACCATTAGACAATACTTTTCTCAACGAGTATTTGGAGACTATTCGGACTTCCACAGGTAACTCAGTTATTTATCGGCGTGGTTCTCTTCGGCGGGTGCTGCGTAAACTTGCCGAAGGGGGTGGAGTAGGTATGTTAATTGATCAGCATATACAGGGCAGAGATGCCATCTATGTTGATTTTTTTAATCGACCCGCGGCCACGACTTCTGCTCTGGCTGCGCTGGCCGCACGCACTGGAGCAAAGGTGATCCCACTATTTGCGCTTCCCCTTCAGGGCGGGCGTTACCAGATGATTTATGAGCACGCTGTTGAGCCTCCAGAGGATAACAGTGATAAGGAGATGCAAGCGTTTACGCAGCGATGTACCAATGTACTTGAGACGTACGTTCGTCAACACCCTCATTTGTGGTTGTGGATGCATCGACGATGGCGTGATGTCGAGCCGAACCCGGATCAGACGATAAGTGCATCTTCAACGACGAGCTCCAATGGGAAGTCGGCTACCTCGGGTCAAAACAACTTCGTCACGGACGAGTTGCCTGATCTGTAATAGGAGATTACTGGGACTGAAATGCGTGTTCTGATTAGAACTCCGAATTGGCTAGGCGACATCGTTATGGCGTTGCCTGCCACGGCTGCGATCAGACGTCATTTTTCATCGGCGACCTTGTGTGTGGCGGCTCCAGTAGCGCTAGCACCGTTATTCAAGGCGGTTGAGGGGATCGATGAAATCATCGGGTTGTCCGGTCATGGCTTTATCGAAACAAAGCAAGAGATTACGACAATTGCCAAAGAAAATTTTGACACCGCAATCTTGTTTCCGAATTCATTCCGCTCGGCGTGGGTCCTTTATCGTGCTGGGGTACGAGAACGGTGGGGTTATAAGTCGGATTTTCGTGGATGGCTCCTGTCACGCGCAATTCGAAAACTCAAACACGAAGGAACAGGTCAGCGTCATCAGGTGAACTACTACGAAGATCTTGTTCACGGTCTTGGAATGGATTTGAACAAGACAAATCCTCGACTAATACCGTCCCAAGAAATGAAGGTGTTGGGTACTGACTTGCTTGATCGTCGCAATGTTGCAAGAGACAGTGGGCCTTTTATCGGTATAGCGCCAGGTGCTGCCTACGGACATGCGAAACGGTGGTCTCCATTACGATTTGCTGAGGTTATCTTGCGCCTTTACCGATCAATTGATGCGACTTGCGTACTGGTAGGTAGCAACGCTGATCGTGATGCTGGAAGTGCGATAGAATCCGCCTTACTGACGCTTGACCATGATGGCCAGAAGACGCCTATGCGTTCTCAGAAATTTGTAAATCTTATTGGCATGACGGACATTTCCGCGTTAATCGGGATTGTGTCGCAATGCCAAGTGTTCTTGTCAAATGATTCGGGTGCCATGCATCTAGCATCTGCGTTGGACATTCCTGTCACAGCCGTATTTGGTCCTTCTGATGAGTTTCAAACATCGCCACTTGGTCGACACACCATTCTTGTGAACCCGGTTCGGTGTCGGCCCTGCTTGCTCCGTGAGTGTCCAATTGATCATCGGTGCATGTCTGGCATTTCTAGCGACCGGGTCATTGAAGCGCTTGAACAACAACTGATCGAGGCAACGTCGTGAGCGGAACACACCTTGCGCCGACTGTGTTTCTCGATCGTGATGGTACTTTAATTGAGGAAGTGGGATACCTCAGTCATCTTGATCGTATCGCGCTGTACCCATGGAGTATAGAATCGGTTAAATTACTCAACCGAGCCGGTTTCAAGGTCGTTGTGGTGACCAATCAGGCTGGTGTAGCGCGCGGCCTCTTCGACGAAGACTTTATTGATGAAGCCCATCGATTTCTCGATCAAAAATTCAGTGATGGGGGTGCTACGATCGACAAGTTTTACTATTGTCCGCATCACCCAGAGGCGTCCGTTGAGGCGTATCGTTCTGAGTGCGACTGCCGCAAGCCTAAGGCTGGGATGCTTTGGAAGGCTGCTCAGGAGTTACAGTTGGAACTAAGCCATTCTTTCGTCATTGGCGATAGATTGAGTGACCTGCGGCTCGGGCCAGCCGTCGGCGCGAAAAGTGTGCTGGTTCGGACGGGTTATGGTGAAACTACAGCAAGAGAACTGACTGATGACGTTGAAGTTGCTTACACAGCCCAAGAATTGATGACTGCTGTTGCTTGGATTTTGCGACACTCCAAGTGACCATGTAGGCGAGAAAAGGTTTTTCATGTATCCACTTCCGCCAGTTCAAGCACTCCCGGGAAATCAAGATCGCATGACCAGATTTCTGGAACTCATTGACGGACTGGCAAATCGTCGTATCGTCGTGATAGGTGATGTTATCGCTGACGAATTTATTTCTGGAAGAATTTCACGAGTATCGCGTGAGGCGCCAGTCTTAATTCTTTCTTACGACTCCACTCAGATCGTCCCGGGAGGAGCTGGCAATGCAGCAAATAATGTAGCCACACTCGGTGGACGGATCGACATATTCGGGCTCATAGGTCGTGACGAAGCGGGTCGTCGCACCGTTGCCGGTTTTGCTCCAGGTGTGAATAGCAAAGGTCTAGTTAAACTGCCCAAACATTTGACGCCAACAAAAACTAGAATTCTCGCTGGCGGCACGCATTCGGCCAAGCAGCAAGTTGTGCGTATAGATCGTGTGCCCACGCTCAACTTGGACGCTGCATTCCATCGGTCCTTCAGTCGATCAGTTTTGCGTGCCGTACGGGATTGTGATGGTGTCATTTTGTCTGACTATGGTTCAGGACTAGTGACTTCAACGCTCGCCGCTTCGGTACTAAAAGCCGTCCACGGTCGTTCGAAGCGCCGTCGACCAATTCCAGTTCTAGTAGATTCCAGGTATAACCTCCTTACCTTTAAAGGTTTTACAGCTTGCACACCGAACGAATCAGAGGTTGAAGCATTACTCGATATACACGTCGACGATGATGCCGTTCTCAAAC
>DODG01000029.1 GCA_003509065.1 Acidobacteriota bacterium | reverse complement strand
GACTTCGTTAAGAAATCTGCGGGATTGTCAGATGAAGTTAGTCGATAAACCCCGTTTCACAAGGTTAGAGAAAGCAGACTGACTGATTCCTATCAATTGGTTGAGTGACCAGATGTCCACACATAAACGCGTTCGCCCATTCAATACTAAAGACACCTATCCCAACCAGAACCTTGATAACGATCTCTGTCAGGCTGTTCGGGCTGGAAATACCGTTTACTTGAGAGGTCAGGTGGGCACTGATTTTAGCGGTCAACTCGTTGGCCAGGATGATCCGCGAGCGCAGACTGAACAGGCGATGAAGAACGTCAAACAGCTCCTTGAAGAAGCAGGTAGCGAAATCTCGCATGTCGTAAAGACTACGACTTACATCACGGATGCTCGTAATCGAGAACCGGTCTATCGTGAAATTGGGAAGTGGCTCAAAGGTGTGTATCCCGTATCCACAGGATTAGTCGTATCAGGGTTGGCGCAACCAGACTGGCTGGTCGAGATTGACGTGATAGCCGTAATTCCTGACAAGTGAACTAATTAACATGACTTTTTCACTTATTGCGTGTTGCAGTGAAACAGGGCAGTTTGGGGCGGTGATTAGTTCGTCAAGTATTTCTGTTGGTAGTCGTTGTCCGTGGGCTCGTTCAAAGGTGGGTGCAGTGTCCACTCAGAATGTGACACTGCCGAGTATCGGGCCCATGGTGCTAGATGCGCTCGCGCAGAACCGCAATGCGCCGGAGAGTTTGGAATCCGTGATGGCTCAGGATGAGTTCTCTGACTATAGACAAGTGATCGTTGTCGATAGCACGGGGAAAACTGCCAGTCATAACGGTGAGCATACGCTTGGCATTCATGCCATTGTCGACAGTGACCATTGTATTGCTGCCGGTAATATGCTGGCCAATACCTCGGTTCCCCAAAAGATGCTCGACGCCTTTCTCTCCATGCCTCATCTTGATCTTGCGAATCGCCTACTGCAGGCGCTAGAGGCGGGTAATGATGCCGGTGGGGAGGCGGGGCCTCTGCATTCGTCCTCGCTGGTCATTGTGGCCAACGAACTGTGGCCTTTGGTCGACCTTAGAGTTGATTGGACAGATGACGATCCCATAGCCGAACTGCGACGCCTCTGGGAACGGTACGAACCACAAAGGGATGACTACGTTGCACGAGCATTAAATCCGAAGGAAGCTCCTCGGTATGGAGTACCGGGAGATTCGTAACGAGAGCATCGAGGTTCGGCAGTTAGACTAGCAATTTATTCGGTACGGGAAGTGCTACGCTTTCGGTCCCGCATGTACAAAATTCCAAAAATAATTGTGAGCAGAATACAGAGAGAAGAGACATAGCGGAACGAGATTCGACCTCCGTGATTGTCCGCAGGGGCGAGTAGTGCCGAGGCACGGCTTGTGAAATCAGCATTACTATCGAACCTTGCTACGCTTCGAAGAGCGGTCGCGGTGGCGATTGGCGGTAATTGTCCTCCAGCGACCGAGGCTGCAGTCAGGACACCCTGCGCTTCTTCGGCGGCGGCCTGTATTTCAGCGCCCGCTTCTCTTTCTGCCTGGGCTGCCAAATCTGGCAATATTTCGACCGCTTCGATTAGTACTTGCTTGGTTTCGACGGGGTCCAGTCTTTCGTGTCCGAAATCGTCAGCAATCCGTCCCATGATCGGCGTAGTGATAGCCCCTGCCGTTAACGCCCCAATACCGCCAAGCAGAGCGAGAGCCAGCGCGCCTCCTTTCGGGATTCTCTCAGCTGCGACACCTAACATTGTTGGCCAAAAATACGACGTACCAATGGCGAACACCGCTCCGGCTGCAAAGGCTACTCCCATCGTTTCGGCGTAACTCAGCCACCAGAGTCCTACGCCGGAAACCACGGCGCAGACCGTTAGGACGCCGGTCGCGGAGAGACGATGCACGACTGGACCAGCAAATTGACGCATGATGGCCATCAAGCCGTTGATCCATGCGAGGAGAAGAATGCCAGGAATTCCCACGGCGGCAAAGATCGCGGGTGTCCACTTTCCTGGACCGAGTTCCACCGAAGCGGTGAGCATCATGCAGAAGAAAAGTACTAGGAATAGCGGTCGCGTTAACGTGGCCCTAAACATTTCGCGGGTCGAGACACCAGATTGCACACGCTCGGTCAGCGGAAAACGTTGGCCAGTGAACAAAAGTCCATAGGCAATTGCGGGCACCATGACAAAGGCAAGCTTCCAGTGCCAGGTTCCAATACCGTACTTCGTGAACAGGAAACCTAGCACGCCACCGATCACGATACCGCCAGGAAACCAAACATGGAAGTGGTTCAGTTTCTTGGTCTTCTGGTCGGGGTAGAGAGTGGCAATGAGAGGATTACATGTCGCTTCAATTAAGCCATTCGCAATGCTGATCACCAGGGCTCCACCCAGTAACGACCAGAAACCGGTGGCAAACACCATGAGCAGTGGACCAACAATGTGTGCGATGAGCGACAGGCGAAGCAAGAATCGCATGCCAACGATGTCAACGAACGGGCCGAATATCACTATCGATATCGCAAAGCCCCAGAGTTGAGCACCACTGATGTACCCGACTTGTAGGTTCGTCAGAACGAATGTCTCTTTGAGCGGATTCATAATGTCGGCCATTACAGCGAACGACATTGACGTCGCGATTAAGCCGAGGCAACTGGCGA
Organism: Acidobacteriota bacterium; assembly: GCA_003509065.1. The sequence continues at coordinate 7,141 of DODG01000029.1, read as the reverse complement.
AAAACAGTCGCTCTCGTTGAATTGGCGCGAGGTTTGAATGAAGGGTATCTGAAGTCATCTGGCTGGCCTTCTCAATCTGCGTTCTTGGCTCAACTTAGCCTTTTCGTTAGCCGTTTGCTGTTCAGTGCTTGTGGTTTCAGCCGCACGCAATGTCTTGTCGTGTTTGGCATAGCTCGGCTGCAAGTCAACGCTACGCAAATTATGTAGAGCAGCTCTCGCACCCGCGAGTTTATCAACATCATTATCTTCCCATTCGATTGAAAGAGCTCCATCGAATCCAATACGGTTCAGTTCCACCAGAACTTCCTCAGTGTTGATTGCATCGCGGCTAGAGCCAGCCGTAACGAAATTCCAGCCGTTGGTTGCCGCACCAAAATCCTGATGGCCACCGAGCCAACCACCTCGACAGTGTTCAGGTATCACCTGTACGCCTTTTATGTGAACACAGTGGATGTAATCCTTGAATTCACGAATAAATTCAACAGCTGAGACATGTTGCCATTCTAGATGTGAGCAATCGAGATTGAATCCGATCACGTCACCGTAACCGGCATCGGAAAGATACTGCAACCAGTCGTGGGCAGACTCCAGGTCGCCCATGGCTCGCTCGCTTGGATGACACTCCAAGTCAAAGGTCGTTCCGTACTCGCGACAAGCATCTAGAAACGGTGCGAACCGTTCAACAATCAACTCGAGACTGACGCGGCGCACATCAGCAAGCTGATGTCCGGCAATTTCAGTCGGTAGGGGCGGAAAGAGGAACCAGTGTGACCAGCAATTTGCCGGAGAGCCGCAGAAACCAGGGAGTGGAATGTGACGGTCCAGTGCTTTTGCAAGGTATTTCGAAAGTCGCGCGCAACCGATTAACGCATCCAAGGCTTGAGTGTGGATAAGTTTGCCGACTTCATCAGGGACGAAGTACGGGTCATGACGTGGCGGGTCATTCGATTGACGCCATTTGCCATAGGCCTCCACTGCTTCGCCACCGACAAACTGAAGTGTTTTAGCGCTAGGTTCATCTCCAAGGGCCTGTCCTTGTAAATGAGTGGCCACGCTGAAAATCTCAAGGTTATGCTTGCTTGCCTTTGCGACCCGTGACTCTGCGAGCTTTTTAGCTCCTGTATCGTCGCTACATTGATCAAGGGGGAGTTCCCAGCTAGCTTCTTCCCATCCATCGAACTTCTCTGTCGACAGAAAATCGAGAAATTCATCTTCTTGAATGTCTCCGAATTGACCACGTACCAATCCGATCTGATGCCATGATTGCTGGCCCTGTCGATGCGTTTTCGTCTGTGAAAACCCCATAGATTCCTCCAAATTACCGCCGAATAGCAAGTTTCATGATTCATGCTACGCTATGACGCACGCCTCACGGTAACGTTATCTTATGGTAAACACTTCCCAAAGTTCGATGAAGTCACAAAGAGAATTTTTCGATGAGATTTCCTCGCTTCCGGTTCTTGACATCCATACGCATCTCGTTGGCGGGAAACTTTCAGCACGCGGATTACATGATATTTTACTCTATCATATGTCCATAAGTGACTTGTATGCTGCTGGTTGTGAGGATGCAGGACGTCTAACAGAGTATCCAGATTGGCCGACCAGAGATGAAACAATTATTCGGATTGAGCGGGCTCTTCCGTTCTTGGATGCCTCAAGCAATACGAGCACTGCTTGGTGTATTCGACGTATTTTAAGCGATCTCTACGCTTGGAAAGCTCCGATCACGGTGGACAACTGGCGGAAACTTGACGATATTATTCGTGAGCGAGCGGATGACCGTGCTTGGCAACGCGAGGTTGTGCGTCAAACTGGAATTCGCCAGTTCGTGACAGAGTTTGCTCGGCGGGAAGAAGGTCAGGACGATGACCTCCTACAATACGCACTAGAGTGGGGGTTTTTCACACGCTGTCAAGCAGGGGAGTTTGATACGGCCCTTTGCGAATTAGAACGGTGTTGGGGAAAGCGTCCCGAAAGTCCGATGCCGATTGGCACTGGTTCTAGACCTGCACCAACACGCACAATCAATTCGCTTGATGACGTGCATGCGGCAGTTGATGACTACGTCAGCAATATTTCTAGCGTACCAGTCCTGTCGACTGCGACACATCTCTCAACCGATATTAATTACTGTGAGATCAGTGAATCCGAGATGACAGATGCTCTCTCACGGCGTGATCGCGCCAGCATTGAGGAGCGAAATATTTATGCATCGTATGTCAATGAGCGTTTCTTGTCTGCCCTTGAACGTCTCGGTGACACTTTGGTGTTTCAATTTAGCATGGGTGCCGAGCCATTACCCTTTGAGACCAGCAGTCGACTCAGCCAGCAGACAATTGGCCAGCTCGGTGCCATGGTTAGTCGACATCCAGGTCTCCGTTTTCAATGTTTACTCGCGAGTCGTCATGCCAATCAGTCGCTCTGTTCCCTGTGCCGTGAATTACCGAATTTGTCTCTCGCTGGTTATTGGTGGCACAATTTCTTCCCCTCAGTGATTGGGCAGGTGATGGAGGAGCGTCTTGATATGTTGCCCACAAACAAACAGGTCGGATTTTTTTCGGATGCTTATGTGGTGGAGTGGGCCTATGCGAAAGTACAGATCGTCCGAGAAGTTTTGGCCCGCACCCTGTCAGCGAGAGTGGAGCAGGGGCAGTACACTTGTGATGAGGCGCTGACCATCGCTCACGCGATTCTGTTTGATAGCCCAAAGACCTTACTTGGGATTCGACTGCCGAGCAACATGTCATGAGGATGCTTGGTGAACGTCAGTTTGTGGCCGTATAAAAAAGCGTCATCACCAAGCGTAATGTGGCACCGTCAGGTTTTTACTGGTTCTATGGCTTGATAATCATCTCAAGTCGTGTTTTGGTGCGGAGATTATTTGGGCTGTACAATACAATGCAACAACAATGGTGGAAAGCCGAACATCGGTTGAACCTGACTAGGAATTTGAGTTGAGACGACTGACTGTAGAAAGTACATCTTTTCATTGATTTAGAAACCTTACTATCATGCTCAATGTGTTAAGAGATTATCTGCTCCAACAGGGTTTCGATGACGGATTTTCGCGTTGGCTGACGTTAAATGCGGAAATCGTCTTAGTGCTAGTCTTGGCTATTTTGGCCAATATGCTCGCCAAGCGCATCGTGGTGCGTGGTGCCGCTGCGTTAATCGGGAAGACAGCTACAACCTGGGATGATGTCTTGATTGAACACCGCGTGATTCAACGCATGTCGCACTTGGCGCCTGCGTTGGTCGTCTATCATTTTTCCTTGCCAGTATTAGGGAACTATCCGTGGTGGAGTACTAGCGTCAGACAGGCGAGCTTGATTTACATGCTGCTGGTTGTTGTCTCGGTCATTGACGCGGCCTTAAATGCGATAGCTGATGTTATGCAGTCTTCACAGCTGTCCAAAGATCTGCCGATTAAGAGTCTCGCGCAGATCCTGAAGCTCGGACTTTACATTATTGCAGGCATCGGTGTGCTGTCGTTGATTCTTGGAAAATCACCACTTTTACTCTTTAGTGGGTTGGGCGCGATGACTGCGGTGATTATGCTGGTGTTTAAGGATGCGATTCTCGGCTTCGTTGGAGGGATTCAGCTTTCCGCTAATCGGATGGTCGCCCGAGGTGATTGGATTGAGATGCCGAAGTATGGCGCTGATGGTGACGTTATAGAAGTGGCCTTGACGACGGTTAAAGTCCAGAACTGGGATAAAACCATCACAACGATTCCAACTTATGCGCTAATCAGTGAATCATTTAAGAACTGGCGTGGTATGTCTGAATCTGGTGGTCGACGAATCAAGCGCGCTATTAATATTGATGTGAATTCAATCAGTTTCTGCGACGATGAAATGTTGAAGCGATTCGTGAAAATTCCGTACATGGCTGAATACCTGAATAGTAAGTTGGATGAGGTGTCGAAACGACATGAAGAACATGCTCCTGATGAGTTACCACCGGGCAGTACTCGACGACTGACGAACGTTGGAACGTTTCGCGCCTATGTAATTGCCTATCTTCGCGATCATCCGATGATCCACCAGGATATGACTCTAATGGTTCGACAACTTGCATCTGGTCCACACGGCCTTCCGATTGAAATTTATGGGTTTAGTCGCGATCAGAGATGGGTTAGCTATGAGAATATACAGGCTGACGTGTTTGACCATATTTTGGCAATGGTGCCTGAGTTTGACCTGCGTGTGTACCAAATTCCCTAAGGCAACTGACGTGAAATCATTAATGGGGAAGCTGGCTAGCGTGTCCTCATCCCGCACTAATCGGTAGTTTATCGAATCTAAGGTTTTTGGTTCACTGAGTTCTGTATAAACGAGCCAAGTTCTCATGTTCAACAGAGTCATGCTTCTTATCCTGCTTCTTGTTTCCATAGGGATTGGTGTCTGGCTCTACAAGGAAAAACCGTGGCAGTGGGAGAACTCTGATCAGAATATGCTGACGTCACTACCCATGTTGCCAGAATTTGTTTATCAGAACGAGGTATCAATTGAGAAGTTTCTCGTAGCTGATCGATGGGCTCGTAAAAATATGATGTCTGCCGACGCTGTTGGTCGGCTAGGAATGCTTTATCACGCATACCAATTTACTAACGAAGCGCGAAGAAGTTACACCCGCGCACAAGAATTGCAGCCTGATGAGTTTGCTTGGATTTATTACTTGGCAGTGCTAGAGAAAGCGACCTTCAGGTTCCCTGAGAGCGAAGCGTTATTTCGACAAGCGATTATCCTTAAACCCGATAGTGCGGAACTATGGGCTGAATTAGGCGATTTACAAATGAAAAGGGCAAGGGGTGATGAGGCAGCGTTAATATTTGCTCGCGCTCTCGAACTCGATCCTAGGGAGCCGCTCGCAGCACTCGGGAAAGGCAGACTCGAAATTTTGGCGCGCAATTGGGAGGGAGCCATTGCGTTGTTGATGCCCATTCTTGCCGATTATCCTCGGCTGTCTCTCGCTCATAAATATCTCGCTGTTTCTTATGAGCAGCTCGGGGAGATTGAACAGTATGTGCATCATCAGGCGTTGAGTGAGTATGGTTCCGCGTTGGAAAGCCCTCTTATGAAAGCACTTCACGATCTATCGATCAATGCGATTCTCCAAGGAGGCGATCGTTCAGCTGGTCCCGCGCTATTGCAAGTGAAGTGTGCACGTTGCCATAGCGACTGGCGTATTGATGAGACGCACGAGAGTCGAGATTGGTGGGCCAGTACCGTTCGGCGGATGCAACGGGAAGCCGGGTGGGAGTGGTTGACCGATAAGGAAGCCGCTAACGTGGTTGAATATCTGTCCAGCCGTCCTTAAACGAATATTAGTTTGGTCACTGACCAGTTAGGTCCTGTAGATCCTTGGCAGCTTGCCCGTGGCTTGGTTGTCGCTCAAGTACGTGGCGGTACTCAAGGATTGCTTCGTCGGTCAAGCCAGCCGCTCGTAAGATCGTGGCTAGGCTGTAGTGGAAGGCAACAATTTCAGGTGAGAGAGTAACGGCGCGTTTCAGGTGAACAATGGCTTCGTCGAATCGGCCAGCACGCGCCACTGCCAGACCAAGATTCTTGTACGTAGTGGCTGGATCGGCACCGAGATCGAGTGCCTTTCGCAGTATTGGTTCAGCCTCCGCGGGATTACCATACCGGAGCACCGCTTCACCTAGTAACGCATGTGCTCGTGCATGCTCTGGTTCCAATGAAATCGCCGTCCGAAATGCTCGCTGGATATCTGCAGGGCTTTCTGAACTTTCACCTAGGACTATGTAAACTTCAGGATTGTCCGGATCGAGTTGTTGAGCTCTGGTAAATATCGTGCGTGCCATCTCTCCGCTACCGACATAAGCGAATCTTGAGACATTCATCAGTAGCCAGTCGACATCGAAGGACTGTAATAATAACTCATCAACCCACTGATCAGGTGCTGACGCGAATCGACTAGCCGTATCAGCTCCTGCTAATGCGGCTTCCATCGCTTGAGGCTGGTTAAAATGCTCGTGGACTGATGCTAGTAATCGATAGGCTGCGTCGAAGCCGCCATGTGACACACTCTGTTCGAGATGCCACTGCGCACGCTCCCAGTTATTTTCAGCGAGAGCGAGGCGTGCGAGACCGAGATGTCCATACGAATCATTCGGTGCGAGAGTTAACAGTTGTTCGTAGCTCGTGCGTGAAGCACTTCTATCACCTTGCTTGAATTGATTGTCGGCCAATTTTAGCCAGGCCGGGGTGTAATCAGGAGCTAGGGCAACCGTTGTCGTTAGAAGCCCAGTAACGGATTGACTCTCTCCTCTCTCCTGTCTCAGGCTCGCTAAGAGGTATGGCCATCGCGGTTCAATCCCGTCGAGTTGGATCGCTAGTTCGTAAGCAGGGGCAGCAAAATCGTTGTAGTCGTTCGCTTGATAGAGTTGTGCTAGGCGACCAATTGCTTGCCCAACTTTCGCATCTCCCTCGCTCGACTGAATCTCCTGGCGCAAAAGTTCCTGTGCTTGTGTCACTGCTAGTGCTAAAGCTGGACTCATGGTTACTGGATCAGGCGCTTCCGTCATGAGCTTTGTGAGTCCGACGGGGACGGACCACCGCGCAATTACGTGCGATGTACCCCAAATGGTCAGAGTGACCAGTGCCAGAAAGCCTAGAATCGTTACGGTGTGTCGTGGCAGCGGCCACGGCTTTTTGGCAGGCGTTGCACGAGTTTTGCTTCGCCGATCATTTCGGCGTTCCTTATATCTACTCATCGTAGGCCGCTTGACGGTCTAGCGCCCCGACCAAGTATTTGTCCACAGTGTGACGCGTCCCATCCGATCGTATGGCGGATAGACGTGCATGCTACCTGTCACGAGGTCAGTCCAACCGTCGTCGTTGATGTCTCCACTAGTGAGTGTTAACAGATGGGTAGGCGACGAGGCAAGATCGTGCAATGTGAACTCCATGTTGCCATCGTTGCGGAACCAACTCAATGATTGTGCCGTAGGATCGTCCCAGGCATTGAACGTACTGACTAAGAAGACATCCAGGTCGCCATCACGATCACCGTCGACTGCCTGAGCTGCATAGGCGCCTGGAAAATCTCCAATGCGATGGTACTCAAAAGCAAGACTGCCATTATTTTCAAGCCACTGTACACCGTGCCAAGG
>DODG01000218.1:55464-56957 GCA_003509065.1 Acidobacteriota bacterium | reverse complement strand
CCCAACGATGAGGCGGTACAGGAATTTGACGAAATTTGGAAAGAAGTGAACTACTAAATCCCAGGCTCGGATTAGTGTTTCTTCAACTTCGTAGAAAATGTAGGAGTCCTACTGGAGCGTATCAGTGATATCAGGGCCAGGAGTGGGCGGTGACGGCATAACCAACCAGGCTATGACGTAGGCAGCGATTCCACCAAGGATGAAGCCAGGCACGATGGATAGTACCGTCCACAGGAGACGGGCTGCTGTAGGATCGACACCGAAGTACTCACCAACTCCACCACAGATACCAGCAATCTTTCGGTTGGTCGCTGATCGTGTAAGGCGCCGATCAGATCTTGCATTCGCCGAAGTTATGGAGTCTGGCATGATTAGCCAGGCCAGAAGATAAACTGCAATACCTCCGAAGATAACTCCAGGTACAATTGATACGATCACCCAAATGAGTCTGACGATTGTGACCTCGATATCTAGGTACTCAGCGATGCCACCACAAACACCAGCGAATTTTCGTTTGGTGGCGGACCGGCGGAGTTGTCTTGCGTCAAATGGGGGTACCGCGGTGGGTTGTCTCTGATCGGTGCCGCACGCCGGGCAGAAATTCGAGTCTGCCGGTAAGCTTTGCTGGCAGTGTCGGCATGTCATAGGGTATGCCTAATTTTGACAGGTTTGAAAAACATTCGCATTTAAAACTATTCTAACACAGTGATCAAAACGCACTCTTTCGCTATTATTTGTTTTGTGGCGAATGTTAAGACTGGTTCAGTTTTTATTTGAGCCACTTGAAGCGATCGGATGAATTGATCGCATAATGTTGTCCGGCCTTCACTCTTGCGAATGTAAGCAATGTGACTGCAGGAGAAACTGTTCGAAAGGAGTTGTTATGCAGAGTTATCTGCTGAATGGCCTATTGGCCAGTTTGCTGTTGTTAGTTCCGGTGGTTGTAGAGAGTGCACAGTCAGACATGCCGTCGGTGGAACAACAAATCGAGGAGGCGGTCAATCCATTGCCGGAGTCGATGCGCGAGGGTGCTGCTGTATGGGGTTATGATGACGCAGGAACCCTTGTCTTACTTCGAGAAGGCACCAGTCATATTTCCTGCATTGCTAATGATGCGTCCGTCTTGCGAGGTTACGTTGTCACCTGCTACTACCAGGGCATGGAGGCGTATGTGCAACGTAGTTTGGATCTGACCAAAAATGGCGCTGATACGCCGGAACGTATGAGGACGTTAAAAGCTGAACTCGATGACGGTAGCCTCACGTTACCTGACCGCGGCGTTATTTATGAGCGTGCTGGGAATGACCACGAGTTCAGCGATGTTGGTATGAAAGTGTTCTTGCCGAATGCGACTCCGCAATCCACTGGCTTAACTTCGTTGCCAAGTCGTCAACACCCTTGGTTAAGAGAACCGGGCACGAGTCAGGCACATATCATGATACCGATGGAATGATTTAGGGTGCCGATCTGTTGTATGTAAGGAGATGTTAGGG
>DODG01000218.1:21304-55077 GCA_003509065.1 Acidobacteriota bacterium | reverse complement strand
GGCCAAAAGATTATTCGCTTTCGCTACCTAGAACTGGCGTGTTGAAGGCACTCTGAATGGTGGAGAGGTCGACACCCAAAACTGTTTGAGCGATTGCATTCAGATCGTTCGATGAACCTTCGAAATGAAAGGTGCGATGTACGTGGGTGATGGAGGCATTTGGCGAGAGGGCAGCCGCAGGTGAGGACGTTTCAAGTTCATAGAATGGTCCCAAGGGTGGGGTCGTAGCGTCTGGCGGCCCATCGTTATAACTATTTAAGGCATCACCGGCGTAGGGCGCATCTTGAAGTTCCCACATAGAGTTCACATAATCGGTGATTCCATCGGGTAGGGTGTAGTGGACCACGGTTAACAGGTTCCGGGACGGATCATAGCTCCCAATGACGGGGGTGGCCCGTTTTGGCGTAAGGCCAATCTTGCTGCGGTACTGCCCATCTCCCTTAAAGAACAGCGTGTTGTCCTGCGTGAGTAAGCGGTCGTCTGGGACCGCACCGAAGTAAGCATCGTTCACAATGGGGCCCAAATCTTCGACGGACCCATCACGATATGGAATCACGACCGTGGTCACTGGTGAATGTTGGAACATACCGAGAATCCAAATAGACAGCAGACCAGTGTCCTTGTTCCAGGTGCTAGAACCTGTGTTGGTAATCGTGTTGTCGGATTTGTAGGCGACCATTTGGACGCTCGAGCCAAGCTCGACACCGAGTGTCTGCTGCAGTTGCGCTTGGTCGAGTAATCGTACGATCCGATCGATCCGTAGATCAAACACGGTGCCGGTGTAGTTGGTGACCTGCGAATCATGTCGGAAGGTCACGTGCTGCGCATCGTGGGACACGACCGCGTAGGCATCGGTGTCGATCAGCGGTGGTGTTTGCCAATGGTCTAGGTCGAAGGGGTCACTTGGTGCAAAGAAGATGGAAAATTGCCCACCCTCAGGACCGAGCCAAAATCGATCCTCACCCCCCAACGCGTTGATATGTGGTTGATGCTCGCCCGATGTGATCAAGGATTTATTAAGCCAGCCGTACCCCGTGCCGGTTGCGGCATCGGCCGTGCTCGTCATGACGCGCCCCTGCCAGGCCGGTACCACGACGACTTGCGGTCCATTCGGATCATCACCGAGGACGACAACATTCGTATGTTCTTCAAGAAACGTCCGGTCCTCCAGGAATGTGGTTGCGCTGCCTGCTGTTTGTTCCTCTCTTGTCGTCATTTCACTGCACCCCGTAATGCTGACTAGCGACGCAACAATTATCCAGGATACTTGTTTCACTCCGTCACCTCATGATGTAGACACGGACGTCCGATTCGTGTTTTCCGCGATAAATGAAGCGTATCATGACATTCTTCAGCCGAACACTAAAGAGGGCATCAAACTCTCTGTTGTATAATCCGTATCGAAAGAAAGAGAGTGCATTGGATGAAATCGATTTGGATCATCGGGTTTTCGTTAATTTGTCTAACCAGTTGTCAATCAGTCCAGGAAGAAATTCCTCAGGTTGAGAGCTGGACAACAGCTGAGGGCCCGCTCGCAACCCGTTGGACGTCTCAGGTGACGCCAGAGACTCCGCATTCCGAGTACCCGCGTCCGCAGCTGGTACGCGACGCTTGGATCAATCTCAACGGGTTGTGGGAGTACGCGATTCGTCCACTGGAAGAGAGTCAACCGCATAACTTTGACGGTTATATCTTGGTGCCGTTCGCTCCTGAGTCATCCTTGTCCGGAGTCATGCGTTCGGTGGGTGAAGACGCGCAACTCTGGTATCGGCGGACCTTTAATACGTCGGAACTGTCTGATGACGGGCGGGTGTTGCTGCATTTTGGAGCTGTCGATTGGCGTGCCACTGTATGGTTGAATGGTAATCAGATTGGCCAGCATGAGGGTGGCTATGATGCATTCACGTTCGATATCAGCGACAACATTGACTCGGCCGTTCCTGAACAAGAATTAGTCGTAGCAGTCTGGGATCCTGTTGACACGAGCATCCAACCGCGTGGCAAGCAGGTCAACCAACCTGAAGGCATCTGGTATACGTCGGTTACGGGTATTTGGCAGACGGTGTGGTTGGAGCAGGTGCCAGAGTCATCAATCGCCTCCTTGGAGATGACATCAGACATTGATGCCAATATTTTCCGTTTACGTGTGAACGCACGAGGCATGGCCGATAGCTACCAGGTTGAGGCGATTGCAAGTGTCGGCGGTGTGCAGGTCGCACAACAGCGCGGTGCTGCCGAGGATCTTCTTGAAGTAGTCATTGACGACCCGAGGCTCTGGTCTCCAGAAGACCCGTTCTTGTACGACTTAACCGTTCGTTTGGTTGGCGACGGTGGTCCAGTGGATGAGGTGACGAGTTATTTCGGGATGCGGAAGATCGCCGTTGCGACCGATGCCGGTGGCGTTAATCGATTATTTTTAAACAATGAACCTGTGTTGATGTTGGGGCCACTCGATCAGGGCTGGTGGCCTGATGGCTTGTATACAGCACCGACGGATGAAGCCCTGCTGCATGATCTGGAAATTACCAAGCAACTTGGATTCAACATGGTCAGGAAGCATGTGAAAGTGGAACCAGAACGCTGGTACTACCACACTGACCGTCTTGGGTTACTCGTTTGGCAAGATATGCCAAATGGCGATCAGCACATTGAGCGGACTGCACCAGACCTCGTGCGTTCGAGCGATTCTGCATCGGTCTATCACAAGGAATTGAAGGCGATGATTGATACTCACGCCAATCATCCCAGTATTGTCGTGTGGGTCCCCTTTAACGAGGGCTGGGGTCAGTTTGACACTGATGCAGTGTTGTCGTTGGTCAAGGAATACGACCCGACGCGGTTAGTCGATGGACCCAGTGGTTGGGCGGATCGAGAGAGTGGCGATATTTATGATTTGCATGATTACCCTGGACCGCCACTTCTAATTCCTGTGGAAACTGACCGAGCAGTGGTGTTGGGCGAGTTTGGCGGTTTAGGGCTGCCACTCGAGGGACACTTGTGGTGGAACAAACGGAACTGGGGTTATCGTACGTATGGGACTACGGACGAATTGCATGCAAGCTACGAAGAATTAATGAAGCGTCTTGGTCCACTAGTGGTCAAGGGTCTTGCAGCAGCGATCTATACCCAGACGACGGATGTGGAAGGGGAGGTTAATGGACTTATGACCTACGACCGTGAGGTCGTAAAATTCGATGCAGAGTCTCTCACGGCCATTCACCAGGCGCTCTATGCTCTGGTTGCACCTTGAAGATCTGTTAACCCAGACGGAAGTATTTACCAGATCACGTAATCTGTAACTTCGACCCGTTTACCGTTCTCTCCCAGCTCGGTCACGTTGGGTCCTTCGAGCAGTTCACCGCGCTCGCCAAATTGAGTAATGATGCGGTTTGGCTGTTGTATCTCGCTGTTGATAAAGGCCATTTGAAACGCCACCCAGACTTCAAGTTCTCCAGGTTCAAAATTTCGGATGTCGACCGTCACTCCATACTGACCATCGGAAACCGTCATGCGCCCTTCTTGGAAGAGCATGTCAATGGGTGTTTCAGGATCGAAGTTCATGTCCTTGTGTCGAAGTTCGTAACCCAGTAGGGCACCATCGCGGAGGTCTGTCGCGCCTGTAATCGTAATTACGCCACCATCACGCTGGGCACTCATCGATAATTCGATCGTTGGGGGCGGAGTCTCGCATGAGACTATTACGAGCATCCACATTATGCTTAAAAAGATTCGTCGCCGAGCCATAACTCTCAATTACAGTCTGTCATCTTTGGTTATCGAAGAATCGCACTGAGTTCGGTGCCATCTTCACGGTAGAAATTAAATTCAATACGATTGTCCTCAGTGCCGTTCAGTAAAAACAACTGGGTGGCTTGTTCGGGGCCATCACGATAGATGGGAAAGAGGACGGTGCTCTTTGGCGAGCCCGTCGATGTCATGGACGGCAGAAGAGCCGTGATGGTTTCATTTCTTAGGTTCACAGTTTGTTGCTCTGCGGTCATGGCGATCGCAATGTCGCTGATGATCCGGACACTACCTCGAAAGTTACCCTTGTCGGCTAAATCAACATGCGTAAAGGCTACCTGACGACCAGCTGGCAGGATTTGATAAGTGCGCTTTAACAGCTGACCATCTTCATTGTAGACGAGTAAACGAACGTCGGCTGCTCCCTCAGTGTCATTCGTTGCAAATAGGGTAAAGCTGGTTTGTCCATGTCGAACGATGCTTGGATAGGTTTCAATGGGAAACCAACTTTCCCGGATGCTGCCACTTAGAATTTGATGTTCGGAAACAAGCGTCTGGCCTTTGTGAAAACTAACAATCGCGCTACCACTTGGTGTTCCTGAGTACGAGGTAAACATTGCAAAGCCCGCTTCAGCTGTAGTCGCGTGGTTTGTAGACTCCCAAAGGTGCACTCCATGTGGTGGCACGTTTAAGGAGAACTCGCTCGCACCACCAATCGTTAAGGGTTCGCCGCTCAAAGCAAAGAAATTCAAGGCGCCTGTCAGCGTTTCATCACTTGTATTCAACAAAATAATTTTGGTCTGATAACCATTGCCGACTTGAATCCGCGGGAAGGTTAACGGGTGATCTTGCTTGGACGGTACACCGTGAACCATTGGAGCGGATGTGACAATGTCTTCATTTCGATCATTGGTAGCAACGGTTGTCGAGACGAGACCAAAGTTGTTGTCCGAGAGGAAGGCAATCGAACTGGAACCATCACTGTCTACGTAATCGTCCAAGGTCCAGGTCGCGCTTGCCTGAGCCGCCAGTTCGAGTGAAGTGACCTGAGAGGCTATTCCAGCTTCAGAATATGCCGTTAATGTTACGGTGATCGGCGTCTCGTTAGGATTCACAATATCGGCCATGGTTTGTCGATACTCTTCGTTACGAACAAAGACTGTGGCCGTTCTGACCAATGGTGGCGCTACAATTCCCGTTTCACTAATGAGAACGCGACTTTCTCGTTGCGAGAGTTCGTCAAACTGCGTGGTCATGCGGGTCAGCATGGCGATACCGCTATTAGGGGGAGTGGTACCGGATGCGATCGCCCAGCCACGTTGAGTTTCAAGTTCCGTACTCGCACTGGACGATTGGTATGCTTGGACGCCACGTGCTGGCACCGCACTCTCATAGGTCGATCTCGCGAGATCGTGCACCATAATATTCGACGCGAAACCCTGTGACACATACAGGCGTTGATGGACGCTGTCGAATGTCAGGCCACGGGGGTCCCAGATTTCATCGGCACGAACTGGGCCAAGTTGACGCGTTTCAAAGTCCGGCTGTCCAATCACATGCTGCGCTAGTGGTCCGTTGTCGAGTCGGTCCGGATGGGCATCAAAAATTAATATTCGATCATTTCCATGATCTGACACGAACAGTCGATCCTTTGCATAATCGTAAGCGAGACCGTCTGGTCCATCGATGATGGTTCGTGACCGGCCAGTTGCAAAGGAAGCAAAGTCTGGTTGACCAATCACGACACTGGGTTCGGCACCGTTAACGAGGCCATCTGGCATAGCGTCAAAGACGAGCACGCGATTATTGTTTCCGTCTGAGACAAACAAACGTTGCTGTTTCGTCTCGTAGAGAAGGGCAGCGGGTTGATAGAACCCGGCTTGCGTCGAGTGGCGCTCGTTGGATGTAAAGTCCGGTTGACCCAACACAACGGACGCCGGCATGCCAGTCTGGAGTTGGTCGGGCGCTACTTCATAGATGAGGACACGGTTGTTACCGCCGTCCGATACAAACAGTCGATCGTTAATTGGATCATAGGCTAAGCCAGTGCCACGCGGGCGTGTGGGGGTAATGCCGGTACCAACCCTCGTATCCAGATTGAGACCGTCTGCCGTGACGGCTGGCAGAATCGACGTGAAATTGGGCTGGCCAAGCACGGCTATTGCTTCAGGGCCATTAGTAAGGCGGTCTGGATGGGCATCGAAAACCATTATGCGGTTGCCCCACCCATCACTGACGAAGACTCGCTTGTATTCTGTGTCGTAGGTGACGGCTAAAGGAATTTTAACGGTGGTTGGTCCAATAGGATAAAGCTTTCCGGAGTACAAATCAGGTTGGCCGATGACCCATCTGGCATCTCGATCCTTGATGCGATTTTGCCGGTCGAGCTGCCACACCAGTACCCGGTTGTTATATTGGTCTATGGCGAAGAGACGATGATCAATCGGATCAAGCACCACATCACGAGGGTAGATGTTGCGTGGTGTGACACGATCGTTAGCGGCCCGCCGTTCGAAGTCAGTATGACCTTCGTCATCGAGATGGCCAACGACTTCGACGGCCGGCATACCAGTGCGCAGCCGTTCTGGGGAGATATCCCAAATAATTGCACGGTTGCCTCCTGGATAGCCTTCGGTGGCAACTAGTAATTGACGTTCTGAATCGATGGATGCAGAGCCTAATCGTGGCCACACTGATTGTTCCCGTGACACGATCGGATCGTAAGCATCGAAACCGGGTTTCCCCAGGACTGCCATGGGCATCGCCGCTCGTAGGGAGGTGCCAGGTTCGACTTCGTACACGCTAATTCTCATGTGTTCGATCCGTGACACTTGTTCAGCAATAAACAACCGAGCTGTCCGATTGTCATAAGCAAGACCACCAGTGGCAAAACCAGTTAGGTTAGTCCGGGGTTCACTAGTGTTGAAATCAGGTTGCCCCATGACATCGGTGGCGGCCGCGAACGTCTGCAGGCGATCAGGAGCAACATCGAAGATCATCACCCGCCGATTGCCATTGTCCGAAACAAATAACCGCTGATTTTCTGGATCGTACGCCAGCGCACCTGGTCGGCTTAGTCGGTAGGCGTCTAGGCCAGGTTCACGTGATGTAAAGTTTCCCTGTCCGAGCACAACCGACGCATCCATGCCTGTTCTAAAATTGTTTGGGCTGATGTCAAAAATCAGGACACGATTATTAGAACCGTCACTAGCAAATAACCTTTGGTTAGCTTCGTCGACCGCCAGACCAAGTCGCCGGCCCACATGGTTTGCAGCTAAACCTATTGTTTTTGAATCGGCGTGCGGTTGTCCTAAGACTGCGATTACTTTCTGGCCCGTTTCGATGCGGTCAGGGTGGATGTCGAAAACCATAATTTGGCTACCCACACCTGGGAGGCTTTGACCTGTCGCATTATCAACGAGGAATAGACGTTGATTGGTATGGTCGATGGCTAGGGTACCTGGAAACTCAGTCTGACTTTCGCTCCAGGCCCCGGCGTGTGACCGTCTGGCATATTCACTGGGCTTTCCTAAAATATAGGTGGCCGTCGGTTGTGCCAACGTACCATCGTTGTTCAGGTTAAAGACTTCGACTCGACCATTACCGTTACCGGCAACAAATAACCTCCCATGGACGCGCTCCAGCGCCCCTTGAGGTGGTCACCAAATGCTGTGGCCAGCTGGCCCACCGTTTGTGACCCCTCCAACAAACGTAGGGTTGCCCCAGATATCCTCTTGGCCAAGCTGGTCGGTAGCTGGCTGCCCGTTTTGTTGTGCGATTCCGAAAGTCGGGCTAAGCACGGCGAGGCCGATTAGCAGGATGCTAATTCGGAATATGTAGTTAGAGCCCATGCGAACCTCCTCAACAGTTGTCAGTCAGAACGTGACCATCATAGTTACTAATGCTCAATACTTAAAGTCTGAACGACTCTTAGAGTGCCAGCAGGTTGCGCTGGGTTCTGGTTAGTTTCTGTTCTTTGCACCACAGGTCGAGTTCGAATGAGGCTAGGTCGTCGATAATCGGAACAGCTAATCCATGCTCTCGTAAATCGATGGTTTTGAGATAGTGCTGGCACTGTTGGCAAATTTCAATGCGAATATATGGGAGTGACTCACTGACGTGATGTGTCAGAAGGTCAGTATTGGTTTCAAGGCAATTTGCGCAGGTTGTTCGAGGAAAAGGCCATTCACACGAGCAGAGTGAACAGATTAGCAGTCGCCGACCCTTGATTTCGAGTTCATCCGAGAGGGTAGCAAGGTGGGGAGGCCATCCGCAATGAGGACACTTCGCCTGCTGCCATGTTGCGCTACCTTTATTGCATCTTGAACCGATAGCTTCGATGAGCGGTTGCAGATAAGCCCGCGCGAAAAACTCTAGTTGCGGAGAATCGCATCCCATCTCTGACGCGGCAGTGTCAAGGTCTTCTCGCTGAGCAACATTTGTTAAGAGGTAAACAAGGAATTCTTGAGGAGCTTCAATTAGATTTTTCGTCAGAGGTTCCAGTCGTTTCGGAACAATTACAGACAGCCCACGCAGAAATCGGACAAAGGCAGATCGTAAAGACGTGAATGGAAGGGCGTCTAGGCAGATAAGGGGTAAGTGATCGCCCTGAGCCTGTACCTCATCAAGCCAATAGGCTGTCAAGGTTCGTCGATATATCGGTTCCTGCAAGTCCAGGAGCTTCACGTAAAACTGCAGCACTTCCGTGGCGTGTGGTTGCTGCTTTACAAGCGTAACAGCGCGATTTCGTCTTCGATTCCAACGAAGGCCGGGTTCTTCCCGAGGTTGTTTCATCTGGTGAGTTGTGCGCTGCAGCCGTGAAGGGTCATTGATGCACCTACTTTCCTTTCCAGAGTGGATGATGCAGCTCTGCCCACTGCTGACTCACTTTGCCGTCAATCATTCCTCGTGCGGTGCCTGGAAAGGCCACCAAGCCGAGGTAAACGTGTACGATGAGTAGGAGGCCACCACCAAGAGCACACAGATAGTGTCCGACTCTCATTGTTGAGAGGAGCAAGGATGATGGAGGTCCGAAGCCTAGTATTCCGTCTGGAACCCAGAGTGGAAGTCCAGTGATGACTAACACCACACCCAGGACGCTCTGTACCCAGAAGAAAATCTTTTGTCCTCCGTTGTACTTGCCTGCCGGAGGGATCTTGTCTCTCCTGTGAAGAGCATAATGTTGGATCGAACGGAGCCAGTGTTTGTCCGCTCCTGTTACAAACATATCTTTTACCCAGAGTGCAAACATCCACCCAAGACTCGCAGTGAACACCACTCCGATCCATGGGTGTAGAACTCGGGCACTTGGACCACCACCAACGAGGACGGTCAGCCAAAATAATGATGGATAAGAAAAGGCAAAACCTGTCAGTAAGAGTAGGGTGAATGAGAGTCCGACGAACCAGTGCACCAAACGCTGTACGAGGGTAAACCGTTGAACATGGTTTGGGTTCATGGCGCGCTTCCTCGATCCTCTTCGGGTGATTCAGGTCCGACGGCAAGGAAATGAAATAGGGTGGCAAATAATCCAAGCCCGAACAGATAGCTGCCAATTCGTTTGACCGCTGAATGAAATGTTAGAGGCATCGGGCTGGCGATTGGATCGGTTGGTAGTCGATATTCATTCAGGTGGTCACCGTGTGGTACGACGTACATCATATGGGTCCCACCAACACCAGCGGGGTTATAGACCACTGGTTTTTTGAAACCTCGACGAATTAGTAAATCCACCTTGTGATTGGCTAGCGCGAGCATGTCGTCTTTGCTGCCCCAGGAAATAGCATGAGTTGGGCACGTTTTAACGCATGCGGGCTCAAGACCAACTTCTACGCGGTCAACGCACATATTACATTTGTAGACTTTCTTAGACTCCTTCTCAAATCTTGGAATATCGAAGGGGCACCCGGCAACGCAGTACTGGCAACCAATGCATTGGTCTTGATTAAAATCAACAATTCCGTTCTGATACTGAACAATCGCGCCTGGCGCAGGACAGGCGTAGAGACAGCCTGGTTCCTCGCAGTGAAGGCACGCATCCTTTTTGATGAACCACTGTATCTGTCCATCGACCTCAACTTCGTCAAACCGCATCAGGAGCCACGTGTTCGGCGACAGATCTTGGTGACTTTGATAACTTCCAAAGTTGGCGGTGGGCTCCACCTTGAGATCGTTCCACTCCTTACAAGCGACCTCACAGCCCTTGCAGCCGATACAACTGGCAATATCGACCAGTTTCGCGTATTCCGGCGTTGACCTAAAGGCCGCAGGTTGTTGCGCAGTGGCTGATGCCGTCGCGGACATCCTTTTAATAGCGAGTGTTTCCGTCATATGTCTAGAAAATCATACCTTCGAGATGTTCACGAGAAACGCTTTAAACTCCGGACACCCTGTGTTGGCATCGCCGATGAATGGCGTTAATTGATTCGCCATCGAGCCTTGGGTAAGTCCGATGAATCCCCAGTGCACTGGAATTCCGATCGTCCATACTGTCTTACCGTTGACGTGGAGCGGTCCAATTCGCTTAGTTACGATGGCGGTTCCTTCGACTTTTCCACGTTTCGACCAAACCCGTACACGGCCAGCATTCTCGATACCTTTTTCAAGGGCAAGTCCTTCAGGTACTTCCACGAAGAAGTCTGGCATCGCTTCGACTAGATACGGTACGTTGCTG
Source organism: Acidobacteriota bacterium (assembly GCA_003509065.1). Next base: position 44,660 of record DODG01000218.1, on the reverse strand, counting down.
GTCACAAAGTGCTCACGCTCCACGACACGGTAGATTGTGCAGGCATGCGGGTAGTCGGCCACGTCTTCAGCTTGCCTGGCTAGCGTTTCTTGGACTCCATCGTACCAACGTATGACAGGATTTACCGACACTCCCTCGTGCAATACGTTAATAGTGGGACTTTCCACCGGTTCATAATGTTCTGGTATTGGTCCGTCTTTGAGTGAGGGACTATAGAGTCTGGCTACGCCTTCTTCCGTCATGATGAAGGCGCCTGTTGCATCGGGTGGTGTAGTTGGGCCGTAGTCTGGGACGTCACCATTCCACTCGCGCCCGTTCCAAGCAATTCCCGATCGTGTTGTATCCCACGGAGTTCCAGCCTGGTCAGCTGATGCTCGGTTGTAGAGCACCCGACGGTTGAGTGGCCAACTCCATGCCCAGCCGTGATGCATACCTAGGCCGGTTGGATCTTCAGTGCCCCGTCGGGCCATCAGGTTTCCTTCTTCTGGGTAACTGCCGCAATAGAGCCAATTGCCAGATGCGGTCGTGCCGTCGTCCTTTAGATCACTGAACGACGACAGGCGTTTACCTGTGCGGGTGTCGAAGCCGTTTATTTCCTGTGCCAATTCTGGCAGCGTTGGTTCGCGTGGATTGAGATAGTTCCACGTGAGATGCTGAATCGGCTCGTCGTACGCGCCGCCTTCCTGCTTGTAGAGTTCCTTTACGCGCCAGGACAACTCAGACAAGATCCACGTATCTGATTTAACGCCGTGTGGCGGATCGATGGCCTTTTGCTTCCATTGGGCCCATCGGCCACTATTGGTGAACGAACCGTCGCGTTCGATCCAATGTGTAGTCGGCAGATACAGGACCTCGGTGTCAATGTCCTCTGGCTTCATCCCCGGAGCCTTCCAGAATTCTGCTGTATCCAGCATGAAGGGATCGATGACGACCTTCCACTTAAGTTTTGACATCGCCTGAAGCAGTCGCGGTACATCGGGTCCAGCTAAGAGTGGGTTAAACCCGAGCGTTACGAATCCTTCGAGCTTGCCTTGATGTGCCTGGTCCCAGATCGATAACCAAGTAGCATCGTCTGCCATCTTTCCGAGGTAGTGATAGCCGAATTCGTTGTCTGACTGTGCATGATCGCCAAACCACGCTTTTAGTTGTGAGATTAAGAATTTTGGATAGTTTGCCCAGTAGTTCACAGCATTGCGGACCAGCGGGCGGGGAGTCGAATCACGTAAATGATCTGCGAGAGATTCTTGCGTAGGTTCAGGTGCGCGCAGGTAGCCGGGGAGTATGCCCGCGACTATCGCATGATCGGTGGCACCTTGGACGTTCGCATGGCCACGCAGTGCATTAATACCTCCGCCGGGTCGTCCGATGTTGCCGAGCAACAACTGGAGAATGGCAGCGGTACGAATAATCTGACTGCCAACGGTGTGCATCGTCCAACCAACCGCGTACATGATAGTGCCGACCTGATCGGCGGTTCCGGTCGAACAGATAATGTTCGCGATCTTGAGGAAGTCCGTTTCCGAGCAACCCGTGATTCGGGCTACCGTCTCAGGCGTATATCGACTAAAGTGCTGCTTCAAAAGTTGAAAGACGCAGCGTGGGTGCTCCAGCGTCGCGTCGCGTTTCGCGTATCCGTCTGCATCTCGTTCGTAGTTCCAGGTATCTCTGTCGTACTGGTTGGTAGCTTCGTCAAATCCCGAGAAGAGTCCATCTTCAAAAGAAAACTGTTCGGTGACGATGAAGGTGGCGTTGGTGTGGACCCTTACGTAGTCGTCATGGAAAAGATTGTTTTCTAGGACATACTTGAGGAGACCTCCGAGGAGCGCGATATCGGAGCCTGGTCGAATTTGGAGATGATGATCAGCGACTGCCGAAGTTCGTGTAAATCGAGGATCGATCGTGACGAGGGTAGCGCCACGCGTTTCCCTAGCTTCGAGTGCCCACTTAAATCCGCACGGGTGATTTTCTGCCGGGTTGGCGCCCATGACCAAAATCACATCGGCGTTCTTGATGTCTTTCCAGTGATTGGTCATCGCACCGCGACCGAAAGTGGCGGCCAAACTGGCCACCGTGGGACTGTGTCATATGCGAGCCTGATGGTCGATGTACACTAGTCCCATACTCCGCATGGTTTTAGTGATGAGATAGGCGTCTTCGTTTGCAACGGTGGCGCTGCCGACCCACGCAATGCCTTCACAGCGGTTCACGGTGCGGCCCGTTGTGTCTCGTTCAACAAACGATGCATCACGCGAATCTTTAAACCGACGTGCAAACCAGTCCAGCGCTTCATCCCAGGAAATTTCTCGCCATTCAGATGATCGGGCGTCACGCATCATGGGGGCTTTTCGCAGTCTCGGGCTAATGGCGAGTTGCATTTGCGAAGCACCCTTTGGACAGAGCGTTCCGCCATTAATCGGATTGTCCGGATCACCTTCAACGTGAATCAGAGTAGGTGTCGTGTTTAATCCGCCACTGCCGTGCACATATGCGATGGTGCCGCAACCAACTGCACAATAGGGGCAAACCGTTCGGTACTCACGTGCATTCCGAATTTTTAGCTGCCGAACTGCTGCTTGTGCAGGCCGGAGGTCAAACCCCAGCAGGCTGACCGATAACCCGCCAACGGTGGATGCTTTTAGAAAATTTCGTCTTGAGAGGTCCATGGTTCTATCAACGATGATCGATATACGGGAGAACTTCCACGTCTCACTGATACGGCCCGGACGGCGTCAGTATAACAGGTCACAGTCCAGAGATGAGGCGAACCTTCTATTAGCTGGTGGAGAATAACAACCTTGCTAGGTCTAATTAGACTAATTATGGGACATAGGTGTGACCAGGGTTGAATACCAGAATAGTTACAGGCTTACTCTTCACAGCCGGTGCTTGCAGTCTCGTGACCGGTTTGACATTGGTCGCTGTAGAGCTTGCTTTTCTGGTTGGTTTGGGGATCTTGGTCCTGAGGATTCCCAGGGATTCTTGGCGCAATATTTCTCTGTTATTTTTTCGCTCTGTCTGGGCCTAGGTACTGTTGTCCTTCAAAATAACAACAAATAGTTACCACCCAACACGAGTCTCGACTTCTCTATTCACTAAATCCGATTGCAGAAACTTTAGTTTCATCACATCATCCTGAACCACGATATACGCGCTTTCCATCCAGTGCGAATGGATGAGAGTCTGATCCGTGGTTTCAAACAGCCCCTTATTGAAATAGGCAACATGTGCCGACTGTCCCTCGATGGAGACAACAAAGTCAGACAGGGTCCACCTTGTGCTCACCGTGGTTTTTTGAGCTTCTTGAATGAAAGCATCAAAGGTATCCAAGGTGAAATCTTGACCCATTTCAAAAATATGGAAGTCGTCAGTGACGATTTCAGACAGTACGTTCTTGTCGTACTGCTCGATGTCAAGCAGCTCAAAGAATTCCTGCAATTTTGCGATCACTGCCTCTTCCGTCATTTGTGCAGATTGATTACAGCTAACGGTCAGTAACAAGAGTGAGAGCAAACATAAGTTGCGCATTATTGTTCGAGCTCCGCGAAGGCTTTCGTCACAAAATCGGTCAGGCCGCCGATCATCTGTCCGGTTGAGCCTAGGCGTGGCTTGCGGTCGTACTCGTCGTACAGGCTCGGCAGTTGCAGGGTTTCGACCGTGTCGTCAATGCCGCGACCCATTAACTTGGCTTGACGGATAGCGGTCACCAGTTCATAGGTGAAGTCTCCAAATTCTGAGAATGTCGCCCAGTCCGTTACTGTTCGATGACCCGGGATGACGGTATCGACCCCCGAGATGCCGGCCAGAGCATCCCGTACTGTGTCGGGATACGCGAGTACGCTCCCACCGTTGTTCCGGTCAACAATGGGGACACTGCTGGAGGCAAACAGGTCTCCCGTGTGGACTGTACGGAGAGCCGGAAAGACCACAAACGCATCGCCGTTAGTGTGCCCGCGACCGAAATAATACAGATCAATTTGATCGTTTCCTTCGAGCAGACTCATCTGGTTTGCAAAAGTTGTGGAGGGGAGATAGCGAGCATTGTCCCCATCAAAGATTGGCATACGTTGCATGTTGGCGTCTGTGTTCCTATGCGCCACGATTTCAACCGGCGAAGAGAACTCATCGTTACTGCCGACATGATCGCCGTGAGTATGGGTGTTAATGATCATCGTCACCGGTTTATCGGTCACCGTCTGAATCTGATCGAGAATCGGTTGACCCCAGTCGGAGAGTTTGGTGTCGACGACGACCACCCCGTCACTCGTAATAAAGGCCGCGGTGTTTCCGCCGCCGCCCGTGATGACGTAGAGGTTGTCCTTTACCTGTTCGAGTCCAGCGATGTTTTGTTGAGCGTGCGGCGGCGCAATGGTGATGGCCAAGATACCAGCCGCGAGAAGACTGATTAGTATGGTGCTTCGCATGAGGCACATCCTTTCATACGGTAAAGAATACTCTTTCCACGAACCAATAGGCACCTGCCAGCATGACAACAACTGAGCCGGTGATGGTAATCCGGTGACTGGTTACGGCACTGCGCTGGCGAATTGCGGCCAATCCTGTTGCAATAAAAGCTACGATAACAAGCTGTCCGAGTTCGACGCCGATATTAAATGACGCAAGCGTCCACCCAAGGGCCTGGCGTGGCAGGTCCATATCTGCGAGGACACCGGCAAACCCGAACCCATGGATAAAACCAAAGGCGAGAGCAATCCACGCTCGCAAATCACGCCCCTCTTGACTCACCAGTAAATTATCCGCTCCCACATAAATGATACTCAACGCAATGGCTGGTTCGACAACGCTTGCCGGCGGCGTGACCACGCCGAGCACGGCAAGGGATAGCGTGACGCTATGCGCCAGGGTGAAGGCTGTGACAATCATGATCAGTGATGAGAGGCTGCCGCCCAGCAACAGCAGTCCAAACAGAAAGAGAATATGGTCAGGTCCAATAACAATATGATGGATACCGACTGGCACAAATCGACGAACGACAGCCCAGCGGCCATCGTTCGTACCTGTGAAATGCTCGTGTTCCAAACGGGACGGGTCAAAAATCCGCTGCGCCACCAGTTCGCCTCGCTCGTAAACATTCAGAAAGGTGAGGTGATTGGGGTCGTAGGGAAAGAGCAAGGCCTGCACTGCAAGATGACCCGGTTCATCGTCCAGCTCATACTGCATCGCGAGTTGGACGGATTGTCGCGAGGGGAGGACAGCGATCTGTCCTGCATCGAAGGGAACAAGGCGGTTATCAACGCGTAGCGTTAACCGATCTCGCAGAAGATTGAAGAGGTTAGTCCGTTCCATCTCAACCCGATCTTGCTGTAAAAGTTGGGTGGAATCTTCAATGCCTAATTCGTAAGCAAAATCAAGTGCGTGTACGACAAGCGTGGCCTGAATGTGCCCATCGCGTAGGTTGAGATCGAGATAACTGAACGGAGCAGGATGGGCGACAGCTGACTGTGACAACAAGGTCCCATGGAGGACTATCACCGCTAACAGACAGCGAAGGCGAAATACAGGGTTATGAAACATTCAATGTGTAAGTTACCGTACTTGATCAAGACTGAGATCGGTTGAGTTTAAAAGGCCATTCGGTCTTTCTTGTGCATTCCTAACTTAATGATGTGTTTCTAATATTTTTATAGATTGACCGAAGTGCAGGATAATGACTTAGTGGACTCTGGGCAAGACGTGACATTCTTTCGAGCGCTCCTTACTCGATCAGCAGTCGCCGCACTGATTGGCTTACTCATGGTGTTAGGGGTGGGACAGGTGCAGGCGAACGAAATGATTGAGTCGGTTCAAGGGACAAGCCAGCTTGAGGGTCTGGACCAGCGTGTGATCGACTTTGGAGGTGTGAATGTCGGGTCCAACGCGACTGCGACACTTACCATTACGAATAGTGGTACTGCGCCACTAACGTGGACGGGACTAGACACCGGCGCAAGTGTGGTTTCGTCCAGTGCGGTCAGTGGTACCGTGGCTAGTGGCGCTTCCATGACGATCACTCTGACGTTCACTCCCACAGTAGCCACCACGTATAGCGGTGTGCTAACCGTCACCGGCAACCAGACCAGCGGTACGAATACCATTACCTGGACGGGAACTGGGACGACACCTGAACCAGCCGCAACCCGGATCATAGGGCTTTCTGGAACCACGAATTTTGTCACTACTACTCCGGATGGGATCTACGGTCCGCCGCCACCGGTTGCTCCCGCTGTCGTCCGTCGAGACAACCAGGGACGAGTGACGGTACGAGCTGTACGTCTTGAGGAGGCACTGCGTGTTGATGGTCATCTGGACGAGTCGATTTACGCCAACGTGGCTACGGTGTCTAATTTTCTTCAACAAGAGCCTCGAGAAGGTGAACCGTCCACTGAGAAAACGGAATTCTGGGTTTTCTTTGACGATGATACTTTCTATCTCTCAGTGCGGGTTTGGGATTCTGACATGGCAAATGTGGTGACTAGGGAGTTACGGCGTGGCAATTCCGGAGTTTCCCAGGACGATAGCATCACGCTCACGTTGGATACATTCTACGATCGACGGAATGGTTACTATTTTCAAACCAATTCCAGGGGAACCATTTATGATGCGCTCATTGCTGACGAACGCAGCGAAAATCTGGATTGGGATACGGTGTTTGTGACCAAATCTGCGCGGTTCGACTGGGGCTGGACCATGGAGTTTGCGATTCCGTTTAAATCACTACGCTATCCCGGAAGCGGTGAGCAAATCTGGGGGATCAACGTGCGACGGACGATGCCTCGACAAAACGAGCTGGCTTACCTGAGTCCGCCACCGGCCTCCTATGGCCGTGTCGGAATCTGGAAATTTTCATCTTCAGCAACACTGGTTGGCGTGGAAGCTCCACGTCGTTCAATCAATCTCGAATTCAAACCGTATGGGATCGCGGACTTCAAGTCTGACACCACCGTAAGTCCGGCAATCGATAATGAGTTCACCCGCACCGGTGGCTTCGATTTGAAGTACGGGCTTACCAGAGGAATAGTCGCGGATTTTACGTATAAGACAGATTTTGCGCAGGTCGAAGTCGATGACGCGATGATAAATCTAACGCGGTTTGGTATGTACTTTCCAGAAAAACGGCAGTTTTTCTTGGAAGGGCAAGATCTCTTTTCGTTTGGTGGTGCGGGTCCTCGGTTTTCAGGCACTCCGCCTGGAGACACACCGGTTTTGTTTTTTAGTCGCCGAATTGGTTTATCCGATGGGACACCGGTACCCATTATTGGTGGAGGACGAGTGGCCGGACGAGCTGGACCGTACAGCATTGGCTTACTCAACATTCATACAGAGGCATCGCCCACTATGGGTGTTGGAAAAACAGCATTCTCAGTCGTCCGCTTGAAACGGAATATTTTTCAGCGGAGCAGTATTGGTGTGATCGGCACCCAGCGTTCCCTGAATAAGCAGGGAACCGGTTCGAATGAGGTGTATGGTGTTGATGGCAGATTGGCACTCCTGTCAAACTTTTTTGTCGATGCTTACTATGCACGGTCAGATACAGTCGGCCGTACGGGTAATAACGCGAGTTATCGTCTGCGCATCGAAAACAATGGTGATCGATATGGGTTTCACGTCGAACACCTCCTTGTTGGAAAAGATTTCAATCCAGAAGTTGGCTTTCTCCGCCGCGACGATTTCCGGCGGAATCTTGGACAATTGCGTTTTAGTCCGCGACCAGAGATGGGTTCGGCCGTTCGTAAGTACACCTACGAAGTGAATTTCGATCAATTTGCGTCAGATTCCACCGGTGTCATTGAGAGCCAAGTAATTAATGGCCGGTTTCGGACGGAGTTCCAGAGTGCTGATCGTATTGACCTGGACTATGTGAACGAGTACGAATACCTAACGAAGCCCTTTAAGATCAGCGACGGTGTAGAGATCCCAGTTGGCGGGTACTACTTCGAAAATGTTCGGGCAAGCATTCTGTTCGCTCGGCACCGGCGGTTTAATGGCACCCTCAAAATACAGGCTGGCGATTTTTTTGGTGGAACACGAACAGAGGTTAGTTATAAAGGTCGGGCGCAATTGACCACAGGATTTGTGATTGAGCCAAGCGTTGCTGTTAACTGGATTGATTTACCGCAAGGAAAATTTTCAACCGAGATCGGTCAGATGCGTCTCATCTATTCAATGACGCCCCGGATGTTTGTCGAGGCCCTGACACAGTACACCTCGAGGGATAAATCCGTCAGTTCGAATGTGCGATATCGCTGGGAGTATCAACCGGGCAGCGATATCTACATCGTGTACAGTGAAGGCCGTGATTCGAGGATGCGTGGATTTTCCGGGCTCCTAAATCGTGGCGTTGCCATTAAATTTACCAAACTCTTACGCTTTTAGCGTTCGTTTACCTTTCTCCCAAGGTTTACACCGTCGGTAGGGTCCATGGCTGTCGATAGTGTGCTCGCATGAGGCTATTCGCTTCTGCATTGTCCGTGAACTGCGCCTCGGCAGCGTTCCAGTGCACTTTTTGATTGGTGCGGAATGCGATATTGCCAAGATGAGCGTTCACTGCAGCCAATTGTCCTATTTCAGCATTGCACCGGGGCTGGTTGCGAGTCTTCATGCACTCGATGAAGTTCTGTGTGTGTTGATCGAGGCCCGCTGCCCCAGGGCGCACGCGCTGCGTTGGAACCGGGTCCATCTTGTAGTAGGGTTTTGAATTTCGCGTTCCAGTTTCTGGAAAGACTTCCCACTTTGCGCGGTCGATGACGAGTGTGCCTTCGTTACCGATAAACGCGACACCATGGTCCCGTTGGAAGGGGCCGAGTCCGATGCCGACCGCGTGCTCCCAGATCATGGTGAAGTCCTCGTATTCATAGATCGCTTGGAGGGTGTCCGGTGTTTCTTCGGCATCGTCGGGATACGCGAACTTACCGCCGCTGGCAATGATCGAACGTGGAGCGGTAACGTCCATGCCATACAACACGATATCGATCAAATGCACCCCCCAGTCCGTCATTAAGCCGCCAGCGTAGTCCCAGAACCAACGAAAATTGAAGTGAAATCGATTGCGGTTAAATGGTCGGAGCGGGGCCGGTCCCAGCCACATGTCGTAATTTACTCCCGCAGGAGTAGGTTCATCCGGGATGTTCGGGATGTCAGGCAGCCAGTCCATGTAGGCCCAGGCTCTCGCCGTACGAATGCGGCCAAGCTTACCTGATCGTAGAAACTTGATCGCGTCATCCCAGTGCACACCGCTCCGTTGCCATTGTCCGACTTGGACGACTCGGTCATAACGTTTTGCGGCAGCAACCATGATCCGACATTCTTCAATGGAATTGGCCATTGGTTTTTCGACGTAGACATCCTTTCCGGCCTCACATGCCATGACCATCTGGAGGCAGTGCCAATGGTCAGGGGTGCCGATGACCACGGCATCGATGTTGTCATCATCTAGTATTCGCCTGAAATCCTCGTAGAGTGCCGGCTTTGTGCCCGTGGTTTGTTCAACGTCTTGGGCACGTCGCTCAAGCACATTACGATCCACGTCGCATAAGGCCACACATTCCACTTCAGGGAGTTTCAGCAATGAAGTTAGGTCGGAGTACCCCATGCCGTTGCAGCCGATCACGCCGACCGCTATGCGATCACTTGGTGCGACGCCCCAGGGACGTGACGCGAACGTTCTGGCCTCGGTGAGCTTGGTACCTGCGATGGCAGCTGCGCCACCCAGAAGAAATGCACGTCGTGTCGCTTGCATAGTTGATTACCTCATAGAGTTTGGAGCGTGAGTTATGGTGTGCTTAGAAAGGCTCTAATCTCTTCAAAAGCACGGTCCTGTTCACATCGGAACGATTGGTGTCCGCAGTCGTTGTCAAAGACGAGCGTTTGTGAATTCGTTAACTCCGCGAAGGTTAGTGCTGGGCCCGGGGTGACCATATGGTCATAGGTGCCCACGACCGCGAGTATCTCAGCTTTGACGGCGTCTGCAGTGGCTGGCCAGTCACCATCAAAGGATGTTGAAACGTCGTGCGCAATCATTGCTTGGAGTTGGGCCACGCGGTCATTAATAGCGAGTGTCATACCCCCTGCCCGTCCATCTTTCAGTAACGCGGCACCTTGGTCGTGGGGATCTTGTCGCGCATGGAAGTCCGGTGAGTATAGGGCAAGGTGGCTGATCATCCCGGCGACTTCAAGCGCGGTGGTTTCATTGCAGTCGCAATCGAGTGCCTGTTCCAACGCTACCAATTGGGCAGTCCATAAGAGCAAGTCGTAGGAAGCCAGTCGTGGTGAACCAACAATCGGGACGGCGCGATCCATGAACTCCGGGTAGGTTATGACCCATTCGTAGGCTTGCATTCCACCCATGGAAATGCCGATGACCGCATGCAGATGGGTGATACCAAGTACTTCGGTCAGTAGTTGGTGTTGCGACTGTACCATGTCACCAATGCTAACCACAGGAAAGTTACGTTGTGGTTGCTGGGTGCTATTGGATGGGGATGATGAGATTCCGTTAGCTAGGGCGTCAACGGTAATGAGGAAAAACTGTGAGGTATCGACTGCACCCACAGCATCGCTGGTGAATAGCTCTTCGGATGTGCCGGTGAACCACGTCGGAAACAAAATAACGTTTGATCGGTCTGCGTTCAGCGTACCCGCGGTTCGATATGCGATTTTGGCATCTTGAATCACATCACCGTTTTCGAGTTTAAAATCTCCCAAACTAGCAATTTGAAGTGGGGGAGCCTCGGCTGCATGAAGCGTTACCGAGAGTAGTAGACAAAGAAGCATGAAGACGGATCGCATAATATTTTGTTTCCTCCAGTTATTCAGGACTCGTTAATGATAAATGTTTTTAACCTTCTGATAATTGTTTGAGGTCAACCGATAGTTCAGCTGCAAGGCGTTCTCCATTTGAGCTCGTGTATGTTACGACTCCTGTAATTGCTTGGACTTCGGACGAAAACTCACTTAAAGAACGGTTGTCGTTCGTTGGCCGATTGAACACCACCTCCGTACGTTGCCGAGTTGTCCTCCACTCGCTCGTTGGGAATACAGTGGCGGTGACCTGGCTTGGAAACCATTCAATATTGGAAGGGAGCACTGTCCATTGCAGAATCATCTCTGGTTTGACCATGGCCGTAGGCGTGTGCACGCCTGTCCGTAGTTCTGCACTGAAAGGCCGGTTTGCTGCATCGAGACGGGTGGGAACTCGAGTCGACCAATTCTCGAAACGCGCAACGTTGCCATGATTGATGAGCCGTGTTCCGGATATTGAGACTGGGAGTAGTAATTCAATGAATGCTTGTCCGGGTAGGCACTCTTCTTGACACGCTAGCCAATTTACAGTGGCCGTTAAATGCCATTCATGATCTGGATCATGGTTGGAGGCCTGCACGTCGGTCTGCAGCAAGACCTGATCGCGATAGCCATAGCCCTCTATTGCGTCTGGTGACGTGACACGTATGGGGGATGGCCAGCGAAGTGGACCATGTACAAAATCAGGAGGTAATGCGAAATCAACCTGAGTCGGGTCGCCAGATGCACCTGGATTTTTCCAGTAGATAAACCATCCAGGTTCGATGTCAAGCAGTACTCCAAGTTTAAAGTCGTTTCCAGACTGTATGATGGAAACATCGGCAATCAGTTCGACGTCCACCGGTGATGCTTGTGGTGCGAGGAGTCTGATCTCAGCCAGGTCCTGATTTTGAACACTCGATCCCAAATCGGTTTCGGACGGACGTCCACATCCAAAAGCAAGGCCGAGCATCAAGGCGCTAGTCGTAAGGCTTACGATTGCGCTGTGGTTAAAGGCTCTCACATCTTTCGAGGTTTGGTAGGACATGTCGAAAGCTTAAGGCTAAAGGCTGTTTATCTCTGAAGTCAACCCAAGGATGCCCCAGAAAACAACAATTGTTGTAATTTTTTAACAGTCGATGGTTTGAGGTCCTCCTTGTGATATTTTTCTCGGACATATGCGTTTTTCGTTGATTGACTGGACTGGCCCAAGGGAGGCTTCGAATGTTTTTTTGTTTGAATGGGACCGTTGCACGGCTACTACTGATCGCACTAATTTCTGTTGGCAATACCTTTCCGGTAGTTGCCCAGGATAGTCTGTCAGCTCGCGTCGAAGCACTCACGGCAGAAGATTATGCCCAAGCCGAACAATTCATGAGCTACAACACCGCACCCCTGGTCTCGGGTGCGACCGTGCGGCCAACTTGGCTTGAGAATGATCGTTTTTGGTACCGCAATATAACAAACGAGGGTGCCGAGTTCGTGTTGGTTGATCCTCTTGAGGGTAAACGTCAATTGGCATTCGACCATGCTCGACTGGCCGAAGCGCTATCGGCGGCGACTACCTCCACGTACCGTGCTGAGGCGCTCCCGTTTGAAGTTTTCGATTTTGCATCTGACGGCCAGACCGTTGTGTTCGATCTTGATGATCAGGCGTGGCGTTGCGATGTAGGAGCGGCTGAATGTGTGACTGGGACGCAAGGCGCAGCAGGGTCCCATGAACCATCTCGAAATGATGCCATATCCCCAGACGGTAGTCTTGCTGCATATCTTCACGATCACAACATTTGGGTGCGGAATCAGGAAACAGGCGAAGAAACACAAGTCACCTTCGACGGTGTCGAAAACCTTGCCTATGCCACTGACAATGCAGGCTGGCGTAGAAGTGATCGTCCCATCGTAGTGTGGTCTCCCGATTCGAAGAAGCTGGCTACTTTTCTGCAAGATCAGCAGGATGTGGGGAAGATGCACCTTGTGGAAACTCGGGTAGGACACCCGATCCTCCATTCGTGGGTGTATCCGCTCCCTGGTGATGAAGTCATCACAACAATTCAGCGGGTCGTGGTAGATGTCGAGGAAAAGCGCGTTATACGTTTCTTGATGCCGGCTGACCAACATCGGTCCACACTCTGTGACGATTTGCCCTGTCGAGGTGTATGGCAGGACGTCCAATGGCATCCCGATAGTTCTCGTGTGGCCTTTGTCTCAACGTCTCGCGATCACAAACAGGCGCACTTGAGGATTGCTGATGCAGTGACTGGAGAGATTCGTGACTTGTTCGAAGAGGTTGTCGAGACGTTCTTTGAATCAGGCAATGGGATGGTGAACTGGCGTTACTTGCCACGTTCTAACGAGATCATTTGGTTTTCGCAGCGTGATGAGTGGGGCCATCTTTATCTCTACGATCTTCAGTCAGGAGAATTGACGCAGCAAATTACAACTGGTGTTGGTAACGTGACGCAGTTGTTACGGGTCGATGAAGAAAACCGGTTACTGTATTTTCTTGGTGTCGGACGAGAACCCGGACGGAATCCCTACTATCGTCATCTTTATCGTGTTGGTTTCGATGGTCAGCAACTGAAGTTGTTAACCCCGGAGGACGGCGATCACAATGTGACACTTTCGCCATCGGGGCAATTTTTCATTGATCGTAATTCAGAACCGGACGTGCCCCCGGTTGCAACCCTACGAGCGGCAGACGGCCAACATATATTGACGTTAGAGCAAGCGGACCTTTCTCGACTAACTGCCACGGGCTGGCGCCCACCGCTTCCATTCACGGTCAAGGCGCGGGATGGCGTAACTGATTTACATGGTCTTCTGTTTCGACCAACCAATTTTGATGAACATCGTCAATATCCGATCATTAATCAAATTTATCCTGGCCCCCAAACAGGAAGTGTCCGTGGTCGTAGCTTTGCAGCTTCGCGTGGAGATGCGCAGGCACTGGCCGAACTAGGTTTTGTTGTGGTGCAGATCGATGGGATGGGCACACCCTGGCGTTCTAAATCATTTCATGAGGCGTATTACGGCGACATGGGAGACAACACGTTGCCAGATCAGGTGACAGGTATGCAGCAATTGGCTGCACGGTTTGCATGGATTGATCTTGAACGGGCCGGCATTTATGGGCACTCAGGTGGTGGCTATGCAACGGCGGCAGCTATGTTCAGGTACCCTGATTTCTTTAAAGTTGGTGTTTCTGGAGCGGGGAATCATGACAACCGCGTCTATGAAGATGATTGGGGAGAGAAGTGGCAGGGTTTGCTGACTCGCTCTGCGGACGGTTCGACCAACTACGATAATCAGGCCAATCAGAACATTGCAGAAAATCTATCGGGTAAGCTGCTTCTCGCTCATGGGACGATGGACACCAACGTACCCGTGTACAACACCTTACTCGTCGTCGATGCGTTGATTAAGGCAAACAAGGATTTTGATTTACTACTACTCCCAAATCGCGGACATGGTTTTGGCAATGAGCCCTACTGGATCCGGAAGCGATGGGATTATTTTGTCAGGCACTTACTCGGGGCAGAACCTCCCCAAGGATATGCACTTCGACCGGCTTCGAGTACTCGCTAAATCATGACTCGCGCTTATTGCGAAATTGTTGCGTTCACTAGTTGGGCAATTGCTGCGAGGGTGGTTTGTGCGGAAGCCAACCCCAATCGAAAGTCGTCGTCTGTGAATGTGTCAAACACATCAGTGGGCTGATGCCAATGTGGATCCCATCCGGCACCGATGTGAGCGCCACGTTCATTCTCCCGTAAGCTGATGGCCGGCACCAGGTCCATAAAAGGCGTTGAATCGGTATTGGTCATGTGCGGACCAACCGTGGCTGGATAATCGGTTGCGTATGCATCATTGGTGGCCTTGAAAAAGAAAGCGAAAGCCCGAGCCTCAGCCGCCAATTCTGCAGTGGATTGGAATTCAATATTGATGTCCGCTTCAGGTCGTTGGTCTGGGCTGACGGTTCCGTCGGCCCGTGGCGCACCGTGATCGAAGAGCATCATGTCGTGTTGCACCATGCCGAGCCATCGCGGTTCCGGATAGTTACCAGAACCCGGTGGGACTTCTTGCCCCTGTAATCCTACCCGTTGTTCGACGTACGCTCGACTTCCGTTGAGTCCCGTTTCTTCGTTGTTCCAGAGGGCAAAGCGGATCGACCGATCGGTCTGGACATCAGAAGCGTTAAAAATACGTGCCAACTCCAGCACAATTGCCGTGCCAGAGCCATCGTCGTTGGCTGCCTCTCCCCATCCATGGCCGTCCATATGGGCACCGATAATGTACATTTCACCGGGATTCGTCGTTCCGATTTTCGTGCAATAGACTTCCTGTCGTGGACCATTAGTCGCTGGTTCACGATTTAATTCACGTAAACGTTCGTTGGGCTGATTCAGTGGATCGGTATTCACGCCAGTGGCTCCACGATAACCAAAGATCGAACTTCCTCCAGGACCTGAGCCGTTCCGTCCAATCTGTTTGCCTGTTGCCGTGGGGCCATCGACATTTAATGGATTTTGCGATCGGCGGCGTGATGACCTGTTGCGTGGAGCTGGATCGTGGATGTAGTCAATTCGTTCAGTGGTCGTACAGCCGACACTTTGCAGCTGAGCTTCAATCCAATCAATCGCCTGACGATTGCGTTCAGTGCCTTGCCGTCGATCGCCGAACTGGGTCAATCCTTTAAGCGTCGTCTTGTACTGCGTCAAATCTAGCCGGCTTACCAAGGTTCTGACGTCCTCGTTGTTCGGATCAGGCTGTTGCGCTTGCGCCATGGTTGCTGAGGAGGTCGCGACTAGGAGTAGGGAAGTGATCACAAGGAAAACGTTTGTTCGCATGACGTGAAACCTTTCTTGTCTACCTTTGTCAGTTATCCTGAAGTGCCGGATTAATATACCCCGCTGGTAACACACGGTCAGGGTCAGGTCGGATACTCAGATACGTGACGTGATCTTCAACGTGTTGCCAGCCATGAAACAATCCTGCTGGAATGACGATAATGTCGCCTGCTGACACCTGACGACTATACCCATCACGTGTGGTCGCCGAAGCACCTGGCCCTGCGAGGATGGTTACCGAGTCGCTGTCGGGTGGTCGGGCGACTACATCGAGTAAGGTACCGCCTGTTGTCAGCGTGCCAGACCCCGACACGACATAGTACACCTCAGTGACTTTTGAATGCGTAAAGCCGGTAACGGCAGTTCCATCAGGCGCTACAGGACCACGATGCAGGATCCCGATCGCGACCTGCGAATGTCCGGTATCGATGACCCTGACCTGTCGATCGACACCGCCATCAGGGCTGTTAAGCACCGCCTCAATCTCGGCCTTGAGAATGTCGGTTGCTGGCAACGCGTCTGCAGTTTCCTGAGCCATCGCGACAACCGGTAGTGATAGGGTGCAGCTAATCAGTATCGTTAGTAAATTTCTTGGCATTCCGATTCTCCAAGTGTCTCTTTTTCTGGGTAATCTTCGATTAACGCGAAAACGGTTTAAGGGTCTGGTGGCGTACGAGAACGGCGTTCGTATTGTTGTCTAAGTTCTGGGGAAAGAGGATAGACGTCGCGAAAACGATGATCTCGCGACCGCAAGAGTTCCCGCTGATAATCCTCCGCCAAATCTCCTGCGGCTGCCTGCTCGAGGATCGTTTCCACGAGGTGGGCTGGGAAAAACAGGATTCCTTCTTCTTCTGCGACGACGATATCTCCAGGCAATACGGTCACCGTGCCGAAACGAATTGGCGTGTTCCAGTCTGCGCCGAGCCAGCTCGTGGTATGTACGTCGAAGAATCGCGCGAAGACCGGAAAGTCTGCGAAGTCATCTCCTTGGAGTTCACGAAGATCGCGGCTCCCACCATCGATCACGACACCCGAAGCTCCCCGCAGCTTGATCCCAAGAGCCCCCATGTCGCCAAATAAATTGTGGCCGTCATTGCCTCCCAGGTCTGCAACAATCACATCACTTGGCTGGGCTTCTTCTGCTGCTCGCGCGTAGTACCGACGATCCCAGTCACCTTCTTTGGCGAGTGTATCAATCGCGTCGACAAAGTCAGGACGTGGAGGGAGGAACCGCATCGTTAAAGCACGACCAACAAGCCGAGTCCCAGGTTGGGTACTAGTAAATCCTCGGACATAGTTGACTTTATAGTCGCCGAGTGCTCCCCAAATCTTTTCAATTTGCAGTGTTTTCAGTTGGTCGAGTTGTGCTTGGGTCACGGTCGTCCGTTGCGAATCAAGTACATCCATAATTGCGGAATAAGACGTTCGATTGGCACGAAAGCCGTCTGGAACTGGGACAGGAACCGGGAGTTCTTGTGCGAAGCTATTCGCTCCAATCAAAAGGTATGAAAACGCAAGCAACGAGAGGACCCATGAATGCATGAACAGTCTCCTTGAAGGGGCAAACAATGCTGGAATGCGAGCAGAACTATCCTATTACACGTAAGAGCTTTTGAACGGCTTCAGGATCACGTGTGTGTCATTGCTCCGCGTTAAGTTCAGCGTAGATTGCTTCGACATTGGCTGCAGCGCTGGCAATTTGACCCACTTGCAATTGGTAGTCGGCATAGCGGGCTGGCAAGTTCAGTGACTCGGTGGTCTCTTGTGCTGATTTGCCCTCGGCCATACCGCGTCGCACTGCTGCGAGGAAATCACGGTTGAATTCTCCGAACTCTCGGAAATCGGCCCAGCTTGAGATTTCGCGGTGTCCAGGGATAACAGTATCGACGCCAGTAATGCCGTCTGCAGCCCCTAATACCGTATCCGGGTACTCGACGCCACTACCACCGTTGTCGGTGTCAATGAACGGCGTTCCCTTCCAGGCAAATAGATCTCCCGTATGGGCTACGCCTAGCGATGGAAAGACGATAATCGCGTCACCATTCGTGTGGCCTCGCCCAAAGTAATACAGATCGATTTGGTCGTCCCCCTCGAGCAGTGTGAGTGTGTTGTCAAAGGTTCGACTTGGTAAGTACTGTTGCGCTGCAGCAGTCTGAAACTGTTCCATCTTTTCCATATTGATCTTGGTATTCGCATGCGCGATCACTTCGACCGGCTGTGCGAAGTCCGTATTACTACCCACATGATCAAAATGCGTATGGGTATTGAGAATCATCGTGACTGGTTGGTCAGTTACGGTCCGAATCTTGTCAAGAATCGCATTTCCCCAGTTGGGCACTTTGGTGTCGACCACCACCACACCGTTCTCTGTAACAAACGCCGCAGTATTGCCACCCCCACCCGTAATGACGTACAGGTTGTCTTTCACTTGCGCGATTTCTGCGACATTCTCTTGGGCACCTGGCCCAGTCACTATGGCCACCACGCCTGCAGCGATCAGCACAACCAATGCCAGAGTTCGTTTCATTATTCGCCTCCCAAGAAAAATGTGTAGAACAGCGGAAGTATACCTGAGTCTGGCTGAGAACGGCCAGAGCCTCGACCGCACTCATTGCCTAGCTTGTTACCAGGTACCGCCTTAGCGGGTCCGTGGTGAGGTGCCAATTACGTCTCCTTCCGTCGTTACGCCCAAGCCGTTGAGCACACGGTTTGCATAATTAAAGTAGGACACCACCTGATTCGCTTCAAGGATCTCGCCATCTGTCGCACCGGCGCTCCGGAGCCGCTCAATATCTGCTTTTTCGATATGTCTCGGTGTGAGGGTGAGTTGTCGCGCGTAAAGGAGTAAGGCGAGTTCTTTTCCTGAAAATGCCATATCGGGTTGGTCGCTCTCGAGCGCTTCAAGAATCGCATCTGTTCGTTTGTCCTGAGCTAAGGCGCGACGAAGCCCAAGGGCATGATGTGCCACACTGTAGTCCCCGTGGTTTAAAAGACTCGTGTAGACACCAAGTGTTTCAAGAAGCCACGCCGGCAGTTGATTCGCCGGATCATGTAGGACAGAGCGATACAACGTGTAGTGACCTTCAAGGGTGTGAGGGCGAAGGCTGTGTACCTTCACCACATTGTCAATATTTCCGCTAGCGCCACCCACGATATCGTAGAGGCGCCGAAGCTCACCTTGGGATGCCTCGTAAGGCACTACACGAATCCAACTGAATGGTACAGCGACCCCTTGCGAGTCGCTGTCCGATTGCTCAGCGGCAGGTATGGGCAGACTCAGCAGTAAAAAACCCATGGTCAATAACAAACTAGGCTTCGAACACATGACACACCTCACTTCAAGCAACTAGGTTAGAGACTTTCGCCACAACCCCCTGGGACCCTGTTTTCGGTCCGGGTGACTAAAAAAGTATACCTTGACGTAATGGGTGTCGTAAGTTGAGATAGGAGTTACATCAGGAGGAGTGCATGAACCGACGGACTTTACTCAAGACTGGCAGTATGGCGGCTCTAGGATTTGGTTTTGGTGGTTGTGCTGCACCGAAACAGATGACAAACATCGCGTTGCCGTCGCGGCGGCCGATGTTTTATCTGCCACCAATCCGAGCTTCTTGGGATCGCGTGATTCGCACAACGGTCGGTTTGCGCCCTCATCGACCTACGGGGTTCAGGCTCGAGGCTGAGAAATTTGACGACAAGACCGTCATTCACAATTACGGACATGGTGGGGCTGGTCTATCCTTGGCGTGGGGCACTGGTGCCATGGCGGCTGATATGGCCTTGGACGCGATCAATGGCGATCGCAAAGTTGCGGTTCTCGGGTCTGGAGCTGTGGGTCTTGCTGCTACGCGACAGCTCCAACGTCGAGGTTGTGACGTGACGATTTATACAGCCGCAGTGCCGCCTCATACGACGTCGAATATGGCATACGGTGTCTTTTCACCGACATCAGGGCTTCTGTCGGCTCGACGTGCGTCAGCCTGGGAAGTGCAATTCCGTGAGGCGGCTGAGATTTCCTACCGTCAGCTTCAGCTGTTTGCGGGTGCCAACTACGGCGTCTCTTGGATGGATTCGTACGGCACGATGGAGGAGTTGCCCACCTCAAGGAGACAAGCATCACGTGAACCAGACGCGGAAGGATTGTTGCCTTCGGCTATAGCCAATCTGGAAGCCGGGCGAGAGATCCTTCACCCAGGCGAGCACCCATTTACGACGCCGTATGCCTCCCGACGGATCTCGATGCGAATTGAGCCGACGCTGTTTCTTGAAGCCATGCTCCGGGACGTGCGTCTATTCGGCGGGCGTACCGTGATCAGAAAGTTCGCGTCCCCGGGTGACCTTATGATGCTTAAAGAGTCAGTGATCGTTAACTGCACTGGCCTTGGCGCACGAGATATCTTTACTGATCACACGCTGATTCCGTATAAGGGACAATTGACGTTTCTGGTACCGCAGCCTGAGGTGAACTACCAGTTTGGATGCATGCCACGGTCGGATGGCATTGCGCTCGGGAGTACCAGGGAGCGTGGTGTGTGGTCGCTGGAGCCAGATTTAGAGGTCCAACAGCGGATTGTTGACCGCGCGATCAGCCGGTTTGCTCTTCTCCGCGAGCCTCAAGCGGGTAGTCGACTGGCAAGAACGCGCCCTTTACGCAGCACACCCAGTGTCGAGAATTTTTTCGACCTGGAATCCTAAACACTCTGGAGAGAATGGCACAGAAATACGCCCGGGGTTTTTCTCGCCCCGGGCGCAGTGGTTCTATTTTGCACGGCAGCCGTCGTGATCGGCTCAGTGGGCTTCAGCGCTTTGGACCAGGCCCGGCAGCCGTAGTGCTACGAGCGAACTTGGATACTGCTGACCACCAATCTGGACAACGATATGCTGCACGCCGTCGTGCGCATAAGTCATCATTCCATATTGTCCTGTTGTCGGAATTTCAACCGTGCCCACCAGAGATCCAGTCGTCTTATCAACTGCATGGAGGACCGGTTCACCTCGACGCCCGTCGGTCATGACAAGCAGGTCACCAGCCACCATCGAAATTGCTGGCCCTCCACCACCAGTTCGACCTTCATCACGGAGCCACTGACCGAGATTCTTTCCTTCAGGATTGTTTGTGCTCTGAAGGGCTGCGTGGTTAACGATTCGATCCGGTGTAGTGCCGGTGGGAACCCACCAGAGGTGTTCCCCTGTATTCATGTCGACCGCTGTAATGCGGCTGTATGGTGGCTTGAAAATCGGAAGTCCTTGAGGGCCCGTAAGTCGTCCACCAGGACCCGCAACCCAATCCACGATCGTTACGCCTGTCGTCATTGGATTGTCAGGTTCGTCATTGTCAATACCTGGAGCGACCGAGCCCGCACTGCAACCCATATTTGACGAGACGTACATAATGCCGGTCGTTGGGTCCATTGAGACTGGATGCGTAATGTTCACGCCACCGCTACAACGCACGTTCGCTTCGACTCCAACAGTATTGCCTTCATGCAACCGTGGCATGTAGGGACCACCAATGTTGTAGCGGCTCATGATTTCGAGCGCCTCGGCATGTAATTCCGGTGTGAAGTCGATTACGTTGTCTTCAGTCAAGCCAATCGGTTCCACCGGGTCAGGTTTTGTTGGGAACGGCTGTGTTGGTGAGGTCCAGTTACCTGGCACCACGGTCTCGGGAACTTGACGCTCTTCAATTGGCCAGATGGGTTCCCCGGTTTCCCGGTTGAAGGCGAATATCAACCCCTGTTTCGTGTTCTGGATCACGGCGGGAATCTGCTCGCCATCCACTGTGAGGTCAGCCACAATCGGGACGTTAGGGAGGTCGTAGTTCCACTGATCATTATGAACGGTTTGGAAGTGCCACACTCGTTCGCCTGTCTGGACATCGAGCGCAATGACGCTTGTGCCGTACAGATTGTCTCCAGGTCGATGGCCACCGTAGTAGTCAATGGTTGGCGGATTAGTCGGGATAAAGACGAGCCCACGTTCTTCATCGGCCGACAATGGGGCCCAGGAGGAAACATCCCCAGTGTACTGCCAAGCATCATTTAACCAGGTGTCGTGTCCGAATTCACCCGGTCGTGGAATGACGTGGAATTTCCAGAGGTGTTCACCAGTTGCTGCATCATATCCAAGGATATCGCCAGGTACGTTTTCCGCACGAGTTTGGTTGTAGCCTTGTTCCGCTGAATTGCCTACAACAACAACGCCATTCACCACAATAGCTGGAGAGGAACTTGTGATATAGCCGAGGTCTTTCGGAATACCGTAGTCTGGGTCGAAAGGCTGGTTATAAGCTTGCCAAGGTCCCCAATCTTCCAACAGGTCCGGTAAGAGGTCGACGACACCTGTTTTGGGAAAGCCCGGGAGTGGTACGGCTTGTCCCCAGTTTTCCAAGTGTGCACCCGTTTTGGCGTCAAGAGCGTGGAGGAAAAAAGCTGGGGTAATCACATAGATGATTCCGCGACCATTAATTTCGTTATAGGCCACACCCTTGCCGTAGCTGGCTCGCATCGAGCGCTCCCACCGCTTGGTGCTGGGTTCACGGTATGTCCAGAGTGTCTCTCCCGTACTCGGTTCGATTGCCACCACCGTGCGACGTTCACCGGCGACGGTGTACAGAAGGCCGTCGATGTAGGTTGGGGTAGATTTAGAAGTCGAGACTGGCGTTCGACCAAAGTTTCCACCCTCCCAAATCCAGGCCACTTCAAGGTCTTCGAAGTTATCGGCGTTAATTTGTTTCAAGGGGGAGTAGCGGGTTCCCCAGGCGTCGGCACTCTGGTATCGCCATTCCCCATAGACGTTGCCACGGTCTGGTGCGACTTGCGCTAGGGCGAAATTAGACGTTACGACCAGAAGGCCTAGGCTCAGCACGGCATAAGAACAGGAGCGGCGCCAACAGCGCGTCAGGCTTACACTCATAATATTTCTCCCAAAGAAAACGATGGAACACTAAGTGTTGTGATTATAGCAAGAGTCGAGAGGCTGAGGTGCTAATCATTACCTTCCCCCCTGCTTTTGTGGCTTAAGCGTGATACGCAGCGCGCTTGTTGGTTACATCATTGTGAGCGAGGTTCGGCCGTTTGGATAATATCGTGCAGTTCAAAGACGTTATCCCCCGCAAACATTTCTGGGGGTGGGCGATTAGCATGTGCCGTCCGAAAATCTTCACTGTCGGTCCAGGCGACAAAGTCCTCAACATGTTTCCAGTACGTCAGCACGACGTGGTAAGCGGAACGTCCCATGACTCGGCCGTGCATTGTGACTTGGGTAGGTTTGAGAATCTCAAGTCGCTCAAACCCGTTATGTCCTTCAACGAGTCCAGCTCGACTACGAAAGCGTTCAGCAAACGAAGCTTCTTGACCCGGTGCTACTGGAATTCGATTGGAAACGACAATCATGTGGTCCTTTCAGTCTAGACGTGGTTACGAGCATTGGCGTTGCAGCAATGACGCGACAAATCCTGCACCCATACGGCGATTGATCAAAAGTTTATACTATCTTGGTAGCAACCTTCAGTGTTGAATCAGGTCGGTGCGGTCGGCAATTCAGTGCTGGTTCTTAATTAATCACGATGTACACACGTGTCAAATGATATGCGGAAGCGTACTATCCACTGCGTTGGCTTGGTAACTACCGCACTCATGACAGTGAGTGTCACGGTGTCTGCACAAGAAGGGAGTTCAGTTGTGGAGGCATCGGGGCGTCCCGCTGCAGATACGATATCTGATTTCCGTGCCTAC